>JAUSKH010000076.1 GCA_030647095.1 Nanobdellota archaeon
TAGTGGTATTGTGCACGAATATTATTGTGGAAGTCCTACAAATGCTGCTAGCCTTACTTCTGAATCTTATACTTGTCCTTTATTTTATGCGTGTATTAATGGTGCGTGCGTTTCGACTTTTTCCCCTGTTAATTTGTATCAAGTATCGACGCTGTGCGTGAGTGTTTTTTCATTTGTTAATTTGAGTTGGAGTGGTGTTGGTGAGAATGGAGGAACTACTTATTGGATTGGTATTGCTGAAGGTTTACAAATCGGGAGTCCTACTATTCCGTATTGGGATTTTCATGTTGATGGAACTAAGTCTATCGTAGGTACCGGAGTGCCTTCTTCGAGCAGTCATGCGACGTATCCTTATATTGTTAGTCCTTTGAAGTTAGATGCTGGAAAAACATATACTGTCTGGATTTGGAATGGACAAACTTCTAACACACGAACGTTTACGGCTCCTACTTGTATCGTTGTTCATCCTATTTTGAATCAACCAACGGCGCAGTGTACGAATGGAGTTATAAGCGCTAGTTTAAGCTGGAGTGGAATTGCTTCCCCTGATGGTAAGTATCGGATTGATATTGATGAAGGAACTTCGTTTTCAGGGGGTTTGTGGACTAAGGATTCTAGTACTTTGACTAATTTTGCGCCAGACGGATTTACTCCGATTAATGGAGAGACAAATGATCTTAGTTTTGTAGAAGGAAGGACGTATGTTGTGCGTGTTTTTAATGGGCAATATTCTAGTGTGAGAAAATTTACCGCACCGTACTGTCTTCCAGCTTGTGTACCTACTACGTGCGTGCAAGCGGGACGTCAGTGCGGACCTGTGGGAGATGGGTGTGGTGGCACTTTGAGTTGTGGTCAGTGTATTGTTGGAGCGTGTAGCATGGGTCAATGTGTTGTGGGTAGTACTGTTGGTGCTAGTGGTAATATTAATGAAATTGAACCAAATAATTATTTTTCTAGTGCGAATGTGAAAGATGTTATTGAAGGTAAGATATCTGGGTCAATAGCCGGATCAGAAAATCCGATTGATGTTGATGTTTTTAATTTGGCATCACCAATGAGTGGTGGGCATACAGTATCATTATCAAGTGATCAGGGAATGGGTTTAGTTGCTGCTTTATTTGATTCAAATCAAGATTTACTATTCCAAATTAATCCCAGTACTCTTTCTGCGGGAGGATACTATACTGCTGACGGTATGACTAAAGATATTTCCGTACCAATTGCTGCTGGAGCGTTTATTGCAGGAGGAGCAATGAGTACTTCTAGCTCTAATAGACCTTATACAATAACTATAAACCAAGATAATTCTCCGCTAGTCCCAAGCCGTGCAATAGTTTACCTCAATTTTGAAGGTGGAAATGGTATTAGAATTGGCGGTCGACCTGGATTAAGTTTCGGACCGTTTGATGCAAGTGATATTGATCCAATGTATGCAGGGCATACTGATGAAATTATTTCTAATATTGTTCAGCAAGTGAAAGAGGGCTATGCAGATTATAATGTTGTTATTTATAGTTCGCGTAGTGACCCTATACCTAGTGAACCACATACAACTATTTATTTTGGCTCAAGAGATACGCGCTTAATTGGACTTGCTGATGGGATTGATTCTTTTGATATTAAGAAAGATGACAATGCTATTGTCTATACAAATACATTTAACGTCTTTAGTCCTTTAAATCCAAGTATCGAAGAAATTAGCACGGTACTTGCAAATACCGCCACTCATGAAATTGGTCATACGCTCGGGCTTGTTCATATAGCTGATAATACTGAATTTATGGACACTACTGCGACAGCGCAACAAATGTTGTTGCGGCAATTGTTCCATCGTGCACCGCTTAATCCTACTGTGTTTCCTATTGGATATCAAGATAGTCCGAAGTTGCTTGAGATGGCACTTAGACCTATGCTTGCTTGTACTGATAGCGACGGAGGGCAGGTATATGGTGTAAAAGGAACTTTAACTTATCTTGGTTTCTTTGGCGGACCTATTACCAGAACTGTTTCTGATACGTGTGCCAATGCTCATGCGGTTCTCAATAGTTGTACTGGTTCTGGATGTTATCTTGCTGAATTTACTTGTGGAGAGCCTAGTTTGACTATTCCCAATACTAATAGGTCGGTTACAGTCCATAATGCCGATGGAACTGTAAACCATTATTATGCTATAGCAAATTGTCCAAATGGGTGTGGTGGCGGGGTTTGTGCTTAATTACATGAATTACTAAATCTGGTCTACTTATTGACATAACCTAAATTTACTTTACTTCAAAACGATTATTAGTAATCTTATCTTAGATAAAAATCTATTATATTTAGGTAAGATATGAGAAAAACAGTCAGAAAATCAAGAAGGAAAAGAGAAGTTAAGAGACAGCAGAAAAAGAAATAAATTTAGATTATTGCCTCTTTTTCTTAATTTTATCAGGTGATAGATTTTCTACCACGTTTAATCCTAATTTTGTTGCAAGAGTTTCTGCTTCTTGCCTAGCTTTTGAATAAAGTATTTCATTTAAAGAGGATTCTTCTTCAGAGAAGCCGCTTTCTAGTAATACTTGTTGCCTTAAGGGAGGACCGCTTAATGCAGGCATCTCTCGGTCATATATTATGGCATAAGCTTTACTACTATTAATTAAATAGTAAACTCTTCCAAGATAATTACTGAAAGTTAATCTTGTTTCGGTTAGGCGATATTCATTTCCTTCTCTCTTCAGAATGAGTGTCGGTTTTTGTTTGACCATAATTTTCTATTGGTTTGCCATTTTAAAATATTTATATGATCTAGTATATTAAAGCTGACTGTATTATTCTATAGCTTCTAAGTGTTCTTCTGCCATGGGAACATAAGCAATTGTTTCACCTGTTTTTTCGTCGATGATTTCAACATGGTATTGACCATTTGGGAGGAGAATGTTAATTTTACCCACCATTCCTTTTTTAATTGGTGTTTGATCTTGAACATCCGGAGAACCTTCTGTATGATATTCTACATATTCTAAGTCCGGATCTAAAAGTAGCCGTACTTTCTGATGTCTTTTAAATTTAGTTTGCATTATTTTTATAGTGTGAAGAGGTTTATATTAATTACTATTCGTTTTACAGAGAATTTGTGTTTTTATCACTCAATAAATAAGACTAAAAATCTTTCATATTTTACCGACGATAAAATTTGCACTACAGAAATCTTTAAATAAGAACATAACTAAACGCTGTTAGAAAACACAAGCTATTGGGTTAAAAAAGAGATAAAACACAACAGGTTGTGGTGATATATATGTTATGCCCATACTGTCAACATCCTGAAACAAAGGTAATAGATAAGAGGGATGTGGAAAGAGAAGGGGTAACAAGAAGAAGGCGAGAGTGCCTTAAATGCAAAGAGAGGTTTAATACAAGAGAGGTTGTTGATAGAGCGGATCTTGTAGTTATAAAAAAAGATGGAAGAAGAGAGTCGTTTGATCATGATAAAATAAAAAGAGGTATAATAAAGGCGTGTGAAAAACGCCCCATAAGTACCGAAACAATTGAAAAAATGATGAGAGAAATTGAGGAAAAATTGAGGAAAAAGGGAAGAGAGGTGAACTCTGAATTTATAGGAAGTCTGGTTTCTAAAGAACTTAAAAAAGTGGATAAGGTGGCTTATATAAGGTTTGCTTCTGTATATAAGGAATTCACAGATATTGATGATTTTAAGAATGAAATAAAGGAGTTGATTAAAAAATGAGTACTAATCTAGATGATGGGCAAGGTCTTTACACAAACGGTGGAAATGGTAGTGGGGGGGAGACTGATAGCGGAGCGATTATTAAAGCTAGATCTGTTCTTGCACAAAAAAAGATGATAATTGGAAGGTATTTTACTCAAAATGGAAAGAACCCTTTTGAATATGATACTTTAGGTAATCCAATAAAGTGGACAGCAGAAGATGTTACGATAACAGATGATATAGGAAAAACAATATTTACACAACCACAGGTTAAAAGACCTTCTTTTTGGTCACCTCTTGCTATAAAGGTTGTTGCAAATAAATATTTCTGGGGAGATCAGAAAAAAGGTGAAAGAGAGTCTTCTATTGAAAATTTAATTGGCAGAGTTTCACGTTTCATAAAAAGACAAGCTCTTAATCAAGGATATTTTGATGAAACGCAAGCAATTATCCTTAAAGAAGAGGTTGATGCTATCTGTTTAAACCAGCTTGCTGTTTTTAATTCTCCTGTATGGTTTAATGCAGGTATTTGGGAGTATAATAAGAATGCTGGTGGAGTTGCTGCCTTTAAATGGGATTTTATGACTAATTCAGTTATTCCTGCTGGAAAGGGTGATGATAGACCACAGTGTTCTGCATGTTTTATTCAAAGTATTGAGGATAATATGGAGTCTATAATGGAAGTACAAGTAGCAGAAGCAAATCTATTCAAAGCTGGTTCAGGTACAGGAACAAATAGATCAACACTAAGAAGTTCTAAAGAGAAGTTAACAGGAGGAGGAAGAGCTTCTGGACCTGTAAGTTTTATGAAGGGTTATGATGCATATGCAGGAATTATTAAATCTGGGGGAAAAACAAGAAGAGCCGCAAAAATGGAGATTCTCAATGTGGACCATCCTGATATTATTGAATTTGTCGAAGCAAAACAAAAAGAGGAGAAGAAGGCTTGGGCTTTAATCGAGCAAGGATATTCTGGAGGAATGAATGGAGAAGCTTACAGCAGCATATTTTTCCAGAATTGCAATATGTCTGTAAGAGTTACGGATCAGTTTATGGAGGCTGTGAAAAGAGATGGTGATTGGCAAACTAGATATGTTAGTGATAGTGGTATTTGTGAAACGTTCAAGGCAAGAGAAATTCTTAAAAAAATTGCAGAGGGAACTTGGCTTTGCGGCGATCCGGGAATACAGTGTGATACTATAATCAATAAGTATCATACATCTAAGAATTCTGGTAGAATAAATGCTTCTAACCCTTGTGTTACTGGGGATACTAAAATTTTGATGGAAGATGGAAGATGGAAAAGAATAGACTCTATTTTAGGTGTAGAATCAACTATATTAACTAATACTGGACTCATTAATGAAACTAAGATAAATGGATCTTTTAAAACAGGAACAAAACCAGTGTATAGGTTGACTACAAAGAGTGGTTATGAAATCAAATTAACCGCTGATCATAAGGTATTTACGGTTAATAGGGGTTTTATTCCTGCATGTGAGTTGACTAAAGATGATTATGTCCTTCTACCTTCGCATGAAGTAGCTGAAATTAAGGATGTTGAAGATAAAAATTTCTATCAAATGTTAGGAGTTTATCTAGGAGACGGACACGGTGGAAAGGGTAAAATAAGAAGTATTCAATTAACAATGAGCAAAGAAGAGGAGATACCTGTATTAGAGAAGTTTGCAGAATATATCGCGGAAAATTATGAGAGAATAACACATAAGAATCATCCTGCAAGCGTTCAGATGACTAGCACTTCTTGTAAATATAGCATAACAAATACTGCAGTTATTAATAAGTTTGCGCAGTTTGTTGATCTTTCTTTACTTGGACATGAAAAAAGCATTTCTGATAGAATATTTAACTTAAGTCTGGGAGAACAAAAATATGTGTTACAAGGACTATTTACAGCAGACGGAACTGTTGCTAATTATGGAGAAAAATCTCAATATGTATGTTTAGATTCTACTAGTTTACAATTATTAAAAGATGCACAAATTATGTTGTTGGGATTTGGTATTAAGAGTAAAATCTATAAAGATAGAAGAGCCGGACAGACTACTTCTTTTTTACCTGACGGAAAAGGTGGATTGAAAGAATATAATATAAAGGAAATGCATGCTTTACGAATATCTAGATCTAGCAGAATCAAATTTGAAAAATTGATTGATTTTATGCCTGAATCTAAGAAGAGTGAAAGACTTAAGAGACTTAATGAACAAATAAGCGTTTATCAAGATAAACCAATTGATGCTATTGAATCTTTAGAGTATATCGGAGTGGAAGATGTTTATGATTTAACAGAACCACTAACACATAGCTTTGTTGCTAATGGTATTACTATTCATAACTGTGTTGAATATATGTATTTAGATGATACTGCATGCAATCTAGCTTCGATAAATCTTATGAAATTTAGAACTGTAGACGGAGGATTTGATTTTGAGAGATTCAAAAAAGTTGTAAGAGCTTTTATTATCTCAATGGAAATATTTGTTGACGGCGCAAGTTACCCAACAAAAAAGATTGCTGAAAGATCGCACATGTTCAGACCACTTGGATTGGGATATGCAAATCTTGGAGCATTATTGATGAGTCTTGGCTTGCCTTATGATTCTGAAGAAGGAAGAGCTGTTGCTGCCGTAATTACTGCAATAGTGTGCGGAGAGGCTTACAAGACTTCTGCAGAATTAGCTGCTCACGTTGGTCCTTTCCCTGAATTTGAAGTGAATAGAGATTCAATGCTAGAGGTAATGAGAATGCATAGAAATCATGTTAAAGATATTAAAGTTGAAAAAATCCCTGAAAATTTAAGAGAGTTGGTAAATGTCGCATGGGATTGCTGGACAGATGCTCTTGAGATGGGAGAAAAATATGGATATAGAAATGCACAGGCAACTGTATTGGCACCGACCGGATGTTTAGTCGGGAATTCTCTTGTGTCTACAAACAAAGGTTTAGTAAGGTTAACAAACTTAGGGAATAAAAATGGGAATAAATGGCAAGACGTTTCATTTAAGGTTATGACTGACCAGGGACCCAAAGAAGCAACTAAATTTTATATAAATGGTGAGGCAACAACAAGGAAAATCACAACTGCTTCAGGATATGAAATACAAGGAACAGAAAAACATAGAATAAAAGTTCTAAATGAAGAAACTAATGAATTAATATGGAAAAGATTCGATGAGATTAAAGAGGGAGATGTAGTCCCTCTCGCTATAAATACTATTTTTGGAGATGAAACAGAAGTTTTGCTCCCACCTAAGCCTGAAATGCATTGGAATGCAGATTTTGATTTAGAGACGCCTAATAAAATGAATAAAGAGTTAGCAGAATTAGTTGGTTACTTTATGGGTGATGGAAGTTTACACAGCAAGAATTTAAGGTTCTGTGTCGCCAATGAAGACACTGATGTAATAGATAGAATAAAAGGGTTAGTCAAAAATCTTTTCAATCTTGAAATTCATATTTCTCAAAGAAAGGGTTACATAGAAGTATCAGTTAATTCTATTCCTTTAGTTATGTGGTGGGATGCATGTGGATTTTCTAAATTAAAACCAAATAAAGATCATAGTGGAAAAGGTTATACACCTTATATTCCTGATGCAGTTTTGCATACCAACGACAGAACGATTTATAGTGCATTTTTACGGGGATTATTTGAAGCTGATGGAACAATTATTGGAGGATGCCCTTCCTTTAGTACTTCAAGCAAAACATTTTCTCAAGAAGTAAAAACACTACTTTTGAGTTTGGGATACCCTACAAGCATAAAAATAGATACGTCTGGATGGGGTGGTTGTGAACTATACGTTACAAGACTAAAGAATATCTCATATAATGCTAGTTTTAAAGATAAAATCAGTTTTATGGGTGATAGAAAAAGTAGGCAAATCGCATTGTCTAGAAGCTCTCAAAGTGGAAAAGGAGATTATGTTTATCTTACTGAAGAATTAGTTGAAGAAGCTGTACCTCTTGGAAGCAGACATCGAAATGCGGCTCTGCTCTCTTTAAAGAGACATAACGCTCTAACTAGAGAAATGACTATGCAATTATATCAAGATACAAATCACCCTCAATTGCTTTGGGCGCTTCAATTCTTTTATGATGTTATAGAAAGTAATGAAGATGGTGGTGTACAATTAACATATGATATTTCTGTTCCGGAGAATGTTACCTATAATGCAAATGGTTTTATCAGCCACAATACTATTGCATTCATGATGGATTGTGATACTACTGGAATAGAACCTGACATAGCTCTAGTTAAATATAAAGTTCTGTCTGGAGGAGGAATGTTAAAAATAATAAATAGAAGTGTTCCTCTAGCATTGCAAAATCTTGGGTATAATGAAGAACAAATTATTGATATCCTTGATTATGTTGAGAAAAATGAGATGATAGAAGGTTCCCCACATTTGAGACAGGAACATTTAGCTGTTTTTGACTGTGCATTTAAACCTGCAAAGGGAAAAAGAGCTATTGCATATAGGGCTCATATTGATATGATGAGTGTAACACAACCATTTGTATCTGGAGCAATAAGCAAGACAATCAATATGCCTGAAGATTCAACTGCTGAAGATATTATGGCTGCTTACATTTATGCTTGGGAAAGAGGGTTGAAAGCAGTAGCAATCTATAGAGAAAATAGTAAGAGAAGTCAGCCACTAAATACACAGAAAACAGAAGGCGAGATGGTAAAAAAGAAAGAAGATAAGAACCAGCTTGGTCCGAGAAGGAGATTGCCGCAGACAAGAAGATCTTTGACTCATAAATTTGATATTAGTGGACATGAAGGATATATTACTGTTGGATTGTATGATGATGGTCTGCCAGGAGAGATATTTGTTACAATGCATAAACAGGGCTCGACTATAGGGGGTCTTATTGATGCATGGGCGACTTCTGTTTCCATCAATTTACAATATGGCCTTCCTGTTGATAATTTATTCTCCAAATTTAGATATCAGAAATTTGAGCCTGCAGGGTTCACTAAGAACGTTGGGGGGGGAGAAATAGATGGAAAGATTAATCCTATAAGATCTGCTTCGTCTATTGTTGATTATGTTGCTCAATTTATGCTGAATAATTTCACTAGTGTAAAGAAATTTGAAATTATTGCTCCATCAAATCTAGAGGAGCAGAAAGAAGAGCAAGTTTCTCTTGAATCTTTTGGAAATGAAGGACTTGCATGCCCGCTATGTGGGGGACCTGCAAAAAGAACTGGAAATTGTTCTATAACATGCACGAGTTGCAAACAGAGTGTTAGAAGTGGCTGCGGGGAATAATTTATATATCTTTGAAGACTATCAATTAAAGGTGATAAAGAGAAATGAAAGCTAGTCAGTTGATTTTTCTAGGTATTATTCTAACTTCTCTATTTGTTATTTCTTATACAATTTCATGGACAAATGCTTATGCTGTTCAGCATGATTTAAATGATGGAAATAAAATAAATGGTTTCTTGAGTAATGCTCCGCCTCTTTTGTTGGGGGTATTAGTAGTGTGTCTTGTTGGTGCATTGATTGTTATTACAATGGAAGAAAAGTTGAAATAAGATATTCTACGACGGTAAATATTAAGAGTGCAAAAGATTTATTAATGTTTGTTTTTTATGGCATATATGGTGAAAGGTGTGATTGATATTACTCAGAAAGATTTTAATGAATTTACTAGAAAAGGGAATGTTGTAATTGAATTCGGGGCTCCTTGGTGTGGACCGTGCAGGATAATGGATCCTGAACTTGAGGAAGCTGCAGAAGAATTAAAGGGAAAGGTAAAATTTGGAAAAATAAATGTGGATGAGCAGGGAGACCTAGCTCAAAGATTTCAAGTAATGAGTGTTCCTACTTTAATATTCTTCAAGAATGGCGAGCAAGTTGAAAGAAGTACAGGAGCTATACCTAAGGACATTATTATTAAGAAGGGTAAAGAAGTTTTCTAATCTTATAAAAAAGACTTATATATTGTCTGTATCAGGTTATTTTATGGATAATAAGCACTGGTTGGGATATGCGCATATAAAGATGCGAGAAGCTGGAATTAGAATTATTGATTTTGAACTCACTGAACAAAAAAAATATGGAAAAGAAATAACAATTCCACAAGATTCTTTTGATTCTGTTCCATTAATGTCTATTAGGGATTTTGTAGGTAATGAAAGAAATATTTTAAATGAAAGAGTATCAGCTTCTAGACAATTTAAGACTTTTATTCATAAAGTTGTAGACGAAAAAGCACCTTATACTGAACAGATATGGGAAGAACAATTTGGGACAAATAAACCGTATCTTAATATACAATTACATAGGGGGATTTTTCTTTTTGATGAAAATGACCCTTTCAAAGTTGATAATTATCGGGTGCATAATTGTCTTTCAGTAGATTTTTTCAATTCTAAAAGAGGATTTATGGAATTTTTTGGGGAATGCGGCGAGGATTTTGTTTATCCATTTACCCCTAATATGTCTGCTATAACTTCAGAGGAGATAAAAAGATCTGTCTGGGAGATATTATTGGAAGGGGTGTCTGGCGAAGGGTATAAAGGAAGAGGGGTTTCTAGAGAATCTGCAGAAATTAGACAGATGCAAATGTCTCCTCAGAAATATATTGATAGCGCTATACCTTTAATTTTATCTCTTTACAAGACAATTGTTGATTAAGATTTTATAGAGAATTCTAAATAGTCATATTTCCTTTATAATTCTCTAATAAGACAATTCTCCTTAATAGTCATCAAATCAAGAATTGTCTATAGCAAGCATTTAAAAATAGGTTTTATCTTTTTTTATAATGGCCTCGTAGCTCAGCCCGGTTAGAGCACCGGCCTTTTAAGCCGGGTGTCGGGGGTTCAAATCCCCTCGGGGCCATCTATGAATCTTACGATTCATAATAAATGACTCAAGGGTTTTTCACCCTAACAAATCTAAAGATTTGTAGGTCCACACAGCACATGAAGTGCCGTGGGAACTTCAACACTCACGTGATTGAAGTGTTCAAATCCCCTCGGGGCCATATTTTTTTAGAGTGAGAGCTATCGTTTCTTTTGTTTCTGCTTAGACCATATGCGTTCAGACCATAATATTGCAGCTATAGCAAGCGTGAATAATAACCAAACCATGGCACTAATAAACGCTTTAGAACTATATCTTAAATAAAGTGCATAAAAGATAATTATGGTCATGAGTCCTGATAGTATAAGTCCAATCCATATTACTGCCTTTATCCAACGACTATTAGAAAAGAAAAATATAGCTTCGCTTGGATTTTCCTTGATTGATTTAGAAACATATGGCAATAAAGCAATCAAACTGCCATATATTACAATAGTTATTATAAGACCGATTCCGTTAAATGGTTCAATGACACCCCTATTAAGAAGATGACTATGAATTAAGACAATAATAAAATAAATAACAAAAAATAATGCAACCTTATTTTTCATATGTTTTTTATGTGAATGTTGTTTAAAAAGATATCTCTTCCTTATTCGATAAAATTTCTTGAAGAGAAAAGCTTAATAGGTGTTTGCACATATTTACACAGGAGCAAGAATGGCAAATATAACTTTAACGGTGCCTGAAGATTTACGAGAAGAGCTGAAAAAGCATGAAGAAGTAAATTGGAGCGGTGTTATTAGAAAAGCATTACATGATCATTTAAGAAAAATTCAGATAGCTGAAGCTATAGCTAGTAAAAGCAAGTTAACACAAAAGGATATAGAGGAACTTAGTAGAAAAGTTAACAAGAGTATTGCAAAGAATCATGGACTATGAGAACATTTGTTATTGATACAAATATAATCTTCTCTGCTCTTGCCAAAGATAGCCTCACCCGCAGAATACTCATTAATTATAGAAAAGCTTAAATATAAGATAATCTTATAATAAGAAAGTAAGATTAATCAATATGAAAATTGAAACAACGAAAATGTCATCGAGAGGGCAGATTGTTATTCCTCAAAACTTGCGAGAGGAAATAAATGCAGATGAAGGCACGACATTTGTAGTAATGGTGAGTGGAGACACGTTGATACTTAAAAAAGTAGAAATACCCTCTAAAGAAAAGTTGATACAACAACTAAAAGAGTTGGCTAAAGAAGGTAATAAGAAGGCAACAGCCGCAGGCATAAAGGAAAGTGATGTGGTGGATATCGTTCATAGGTTCAGAAAACAAAAAGCACATGAAAGTAACTCTAGACACTAATGTTCTAATCTCTGCTACACATTGGCCTACAAGTGTTGCACATAAACTTTTCCTGGAACTCATCAGACGGAATGTAGAGATGGTTACAACACAAGCTATTTTGTCGGAATTTACAGAGGTTCTTGTCAGGGATTTCAATTATCAAAATCATGAAGTAGAACAAGCATCAGGTAAAATGCTTGCTGCAGTCAAAATTATTGAGTCTCCATCAAGGGTAAATATTGTTCACGATGATCCAGATGATAATAAGATAATTGAATGTGCTATTGATTCTTTTTCTGATTACATTTTAACTTATGATAATCACTTACTTGTACTTAAAGAGTTTCAAGGGATTAAGATTATTAAGCCTGAAGATTTTTTAAGAATAGAGTTGATAGATTAGTCTTCGCCAAGGAATTTATAGAATGAAATTATAAGGGTTGCGATTATAGGCACTGCAACTAAAACCTCTATTGGAACGTTGGTTAAAGGTATTAAAATACCGCTGAATGTTTTTGTAAGGTCAGTTACATAGGTTCTTAGCCCTGTGCTTAATAAAACTGACTCAATTGGGACAGTTATTATGGTTACTATGATTAGATATAACCAGAATTTTACTTTCTCGCTTCTTTTTGGCCATAATTTATCAGTTATTATGATAGAGGCAAAGAATATGTCTGCCCACCCCAATACAACTGTCCAGGGGACGTCTCTGTAGATATAAGCCCAGCTATCTAGTCCGGGGTTGCGGTACATTGGTTCACTCATAATCATGAACAATAAAATCGCTAGAATCATAAACAGATACTTCTTCCAGACTTTCTTATAGCCTATTTTCTGCATTATGAAGTATAAAACTACAGCAATCAATAAGCTCAATAGCTCAATTATCGTAACTATGGTGTTCACTATCCTTTCCTCCTGTTTTTGGTTCTTTCTAAGTCAATTTCCCAATATTTTTTAAATGCAATGACTAAAGCCATAAAAACAGGTATGTAGTATATTGCTTCTATTGGCACAGAACCGAAAACTTTAATACCGGACATCAGAGCGTTGCTTGCGTTAGAGTATTCTCTTACTCCTAAAGCGGTTACTAAAGACTCAGCGAAAAACCCAATTGTAGATGCTACAATAACGTAGTTTAGATATTTTATTTTTTCAGACGCTTTTGGTAGAGAATAATCTACAAAGACTGTACTAACTAAAATTATAGAAGTCCATCCTAAGCAGGTTGGGTCACAATTCAATTAACCCAAACAATAAATCAAACAAAAAACAATATTTTTGTTGATTGAATTAATTTTCCCTATTAACATGT
>JAUSKH010000013.1 GCA_030647095.1 Nanobdellota archaeon
CAAGATATAGAAAAGGTTTCGCAAGAGATAGGAATAAAAATATACCAACAGAACGCTGCCGAAGCAGTAAAGAATAAGAAAGTCATCAGTCTTTAATTATAGACAATTCTGTTGATGTCAGGAACACTTTGTTCCTGAGCACTATCAAGGATTATAAATACTTCAAGTTGTGTCAAGCTTAAACAAAATTCTCTGTAAAACTATTTTTTATCTATCATTAAATTACTTCTCTGAAAAGCTTTTACTTAGTTTAGTATTCCAAAAAGAAGGCAGTTGGTTTGTTATAAATCCTTGAAATTTATCAGAATAAATATAAGATAATCCCTCTTCTTCACGATATTTTTCAAAGTCTTTCTCACGAGAATCGTAAATTTCTCTTATCTTTTTCCTCTCAAAATCTTTCTGTAATAGGGAAGAGGGTTTCAGAACTAAATAATCAGCTTGTCTTAAAATATTGATATCTAGATTAGAAGAATTTTGAGAGATGAATAAAATACTAATATTTTTATGTCTTGCGATAAGCATTAATTCTCCTAAAATTGTGTTTGCACTTGTCATCGACTTTCTTGAGTTAAATAATACTCCCCCTTCATCAATTAAAACTATCGAGTCATTTCTTATTTGGGGAACATTTTCTACAACTTCTATCCAAGAAGGCATTTCGTTCTCCAAAAATCCAATTGCACAGCATTTTCTGCATTTCTTAGCATAAATATTTTCAAGGAGTTTTAAACCGAAGGCACTTTTCCCAGACCCTCTTGCCCCTAAAACGATTCCGATTTTACTGTCAGAATTAAACAAGTCTTCTTCCCATTTTTGCAGACTTCCTTTATCTTCCCTGATAATTTTAAAAGAAATATACTCTGCCTTCAATGATTCTCTTTTCTCATTTATCTCTTTTTCAATAGTTCTTTGCTTATTTTTCTTATAAATTCTAAAAGGTAATTTCATCAATTTCATCAAAATACCTTCATATTTCTCTTCTTTCTTACCATTAGTATTATTCTTAGACATTATTATTAAAGAGCAATAGATTATTTATATCTATGCTGAAGAATCTCATCCATTTGACAAATTATTTTGTCCAATAAGACTATAAACACAGACATTAACATTTCCTTTTTTGTCGTTGGATACATCGAAGCTTTCAGTTGTCAAAAGTCAAAGACTCTTGATCGCCATCGAAAATTAAATCTTAGTAATAACTTTATAGTAGTTACAATTACATATGTTTATAAGCAATAGAATGCATAGAATTATATGGAAAATCAAGAAAGCACCAAATATTTACAACCTACGTTCACAGAGAGAAATGTAAAGAGAACGTCTAATATGAGCATCGCTTTATTTTTGGGAGTAATCATAATATTTGTTTTTGTGATAACGATTATAGCTACTGCTATCTCTTTAATTACGGCAATGGCTCTTTTTGCTCTTTTTGCCCTATTATATGGTATTGCTTTAACTTCTCTTCTTGAACCTTTAAAGATAAGAGAAATCAATCACACTACAGTTAGGACTATAGAAAAGCCGATTGTAAAAGAAGTTTTTGTGGACAGACCTTTAATTAAAGAAGTTGTAGTAGAAAAGCCAGTTTATCGAGATGTGGTTAGAAATGTATACGTCTCCAGCAAATCTCCAATAAAAATTCCAAGATATAATTATTTAGTATCATTACAAACTAAAAGATATCATTCTAGAAGCTGCAGGCTTGGAAAGCTAATAAAAAGAAAATACAAAATAAGCAATAATAGTAAATCCTATTTTATTAAGAAAAAGTTCAAGGCCTGCAAGGTCTGCATTATTAAGAAGAAATGATTGTCTTAAACGAAGTGGCAGACAATGCAAGTCCTTAATTTATATTCATTGAAATATGGTTATCAAAATAATCCATACGAAGTAGAAGCTAGAAAAGCCATGCAACTTTCAAGTTTATGGAGAGTCATTCCGCTTCATAAACTTCCCGATAAAAGAGTCATACTTATCTCTCTGCACAATTCTATTTATTCTCCACGCATCATCCGAGACTTTATCGCATTTGACGCTGGCCATAACCTTCTTGTAAATAGTGTCAGACAGCAAAAGCTCATTATTCTGCTTAGCAGTTTCAGCAATCTTCTTTCCTCTAGACACAATATTGCCTATCGATGTAAATCTAAACTGTCCCCTGTCATTTTCAGCAATTATAGAGCCCTGATTTAAAGAAATTCCAAAATTCACTTTTTCTCTAGCTCTCTTATTATAGTCTTTTAATATGCTCTCTGCATTTTGGGCGAATTGCACGGCATTCATTTCACTCGCATTTCCTAGACTAGGGCTGAATAATATTATTGCATGATCGTTCTCTTCATTTACATGCGCCCTGTTTTTTCTAGCATCTTCTAAAATCTTGCCATAAGCTTCCTTGAACAAAGGATTATTAGCGGAATCACTCTTTAATACAATTAAATTAGCTTCCTCTTTCTTGCCTACTAAAAACAATCCACCTAGTTTTGATTCTCTGACACTTTCTTTCTTGCCAGCATTAGTTTCTTTGCTATTCCCTTCTCTGGCTTTTCTTATTGTATAAACCCTAGCAGTATTCGCTA
>JAUSKH010000020.1 GCA_030647095.1 Nanobdellota archaeon
AAAGAGAAGGTTTAGAAATTTGATTGCAAATTTCTACTCTCCGCTAATAGACGAAGATTTAAAAGTATCTATATTTATGTAGGTTCATGGAGTCTAGTTCAAAAAGCAGGTTCCTAAAGGTAAAATGCCCGAGGTGTGCTAATCATCAAGTCATATTTGGTAAGTCTACTACAAAGGTAAAGTGCAAGAAATGCAATAAATTGCTTGTTAGGAGTACTGGTGGTAAGACGAAAATAAAAGCTTCTGTTTATGAGGTTTTTTAGAATTGATTGAATAAGTAAGTATTTACAATTAGTTTATTGGAAAGGCATTAAACTTACTTTTCTGCCTGTAGATTGAACTTGGATATATCCTAGCTCGTTAAGAGGAGCAGAAGGTAGCTAATCTGTTGGGTCAACTTTTGAACTTTCCATGTTTAGTAGTCCCTCAACTGAATAGATTAAATAATGTTTACCTAGGCTGCTATTTATTTGGTAAACGTGTTCTGTTTCTATAGTTCCATTTCTATAGTTCCATTTCTAAACATGATGGTTACTGGTTCAAGTGCTGAAATTTCTTCTAATTTTGATAATGTTCTTTGTATTCTATTTTGTGACATAATAATTGATTGAGGTCTAGCGCTTTTAAACTTTCCGATGTTAAATAGCTTTTATTTTATAAATTACAGGCAAGATACATTTTTATAGGGTTTTTTCATGTGATGTTTATGGAAATAAAGGAAGACGATTTAGTTTTATGCACTGTTAAGAGAATAGAAGGAACAACTGTTTTTGTTGATATAGAAGGAAATGGGAAGGGGAGTTTGGTTTTGTCAGAGGTTGCGGCAGGAAGAATAAGGAATTTGAGAGATTATGTCGCTATGAACAAAAAAATTGTTTGTAAGGCGTTGAGAGTAAGTGGAGATCATATTGAACTTAGTTTAAGGAGGGTTACTGCAAAAGAAAAGCAGTATGTTTTGGAGAAAAATCAAAGAGAAAGAGTTTTGAAAAATATTTTGAAGCTTGGTGTGGAAAATCCTGATGATATATTACAGAAAATCAAAGAAAAATATGATATTATTGATTTTTTTGAAGAGGCGAAAGCAAATACTGATGTTTTTAGCCAGTTTATGACTAAGGAGCAGGCAAAGAAGATTGCCGTCGCTTTTGCAGAAAAGAGTGAAAAAGAGAAATTTGTAAAGAGAAGCATCATAATGTGCTCTTTTTCTGATTCTGGGTTAGACGATATAAAGCATGCTTTAGATGTCAAAGGAGCAGAGATACATTATTTGGGGTCTTCCATGTTTAGCATTTCTGTTTCTGCCAAGGATTTTAAAGAAGCAAATATAAATTTGATTGCTATAATAAAGGAGATTGAGCATAGGTCTAAAGAGAAAAAAATTCTTTTTGAGGTCAAGGGAGAATGAAATTAAGAAAATGTTCAGAGCACATGTATACTATGAAAGAAAATTGTTCTCAATGTAAGAAAGATACAAAAGATGCGCATTATAAATTTGTCAAATTAAGAAATGCAAATAGTATGTTGGTTAGTAGTGATAAATTACATGCGATGGAATGACTTTCTTGTAAGATATATTTTATAATCGTATTCTCTCGGTACATATAAAGTTATATATTGATTTAAGGGATGAGGAAAATGGTCAGTATGAAAATTAAAGCTTTAATTGTTGTTTTGGCGATGTTTTTGGGTATTAGTATTTTAACTGTTTTTGCTGCTGCAGATACAGGATTATGTAATTCTGATGGTGATTGTAATGATGGGAATTCTTCTACATTTGACCAATGTATAAATCCTGGAACTGTTATAAGCGAGTGTAGGAATATTTTGGTTAATTGCGCATCTGATTTAGATTGTGGAGGAAATGTTTTTGTAGATGGTTCTTTTTGTTCTAATGGTGATACATATAGAAACTTTTTGAATTCAACATGTGTTAACCCTGGAGTGCCTGAATCTTTTTGTATTGCAGAAGTTTCGCCTCAGCTTGTGGAAATGTGCACAGTAGGATGTTCAGATGGAATGTGCACAGTTGAGAATATAACCTGTAATAATAATTTAGAATGTGATGATGGTAATAATCTGACATTTGATCAGTGTATAAATGCTGGAACAGTGACTAGCGAATGTAGAAATACAGAGGTTAATTGTTTTGTTGATAGTGATTGTGGAACAAGTGGTTTTATAGGCGGAGAATTCTGTAGTAATGGTAATGTGTCAAGACTTTTCCAGAGTTTTAGTTGTAATAATGGTGGAACGACGGATAGTTTTTGTGTGAGTGAAGTGAACCAGACAAGTGTTCAAATGTGTACATCTGGGTGTGATGGGGGCCTATGTATAATTCCCTCTATATGTGGGAATGGTGTATTAGAAACTGGAGAGCAGTGCGATGATAATAACTTCATGAATGGTGATGGATGTAGTTCTAGTTGTAATCTTGAACCTATTGCATGTAATTTTGATGTTGATTGTGATGATAATCAAACTTTGACATTTGATCAGTGTATTAATGGAGGAACTGTAGCTAGTGAGTGTAGTCATACTTCTATTAATTGCGCTTCTGATTTAGATTGTGGTAGTAATGGTTTTGTAGGTGGAGGGTTTTGTTCTAATAATAGTGTTACGAAGTTATTCCAGACGTTCAGTTGTCAGAATGCAGGGACTATGGGAAGTTTTTGTAACAATAGTTTAGAACAGCAGACTATCAATGTTTGTAGCTCGCTTTGTTCTCAAGGTGTATGTGTTCAGCCAACTTGTTCTTTCGATAGCGATTGTAATGATAATACCAATTCTACAATAGATATGTGTATCAATCCAGGAACTGTTCAGAGTTCTTGTAGTCATGAAGACATAATTCCACCACAAGTAGAGAACTTGAGTGTTTCTATTACAAGACCTACTAATAACGAGAGGATACCTTTCAATCAATCTATTCCTTTAGCTTATGATATAACTAGAAATGCAAGTAGTTGCTCTTATTTAGTTGATTCTTCTTTACCTTTGGAAGTTCCAGGATGTCTGAATACTACTTTTTCAACAAGCGGCGGAAGCCACAATATAACTGTTATAGTTATCTTTAGTGATAATAGTAGTATGAATGATACTCATTCATTCTTTGTTGATTTGTCTCCTCCAAATATTATTTTGGAATCACCTATTAATGGTTCAATGTTAAATTCAACAGCAGTTTTATTGAAGTTCACGGCGAGCGATCAGGATGGAATTAATTATTGTGATATTTGGAATAATTTTGGGGGAACTTTTGTTAAGGAGAGAACTTTAACTAATATTTCATCTGGAGTAGAGCATAGTATTTCTTATAATTTACCTAATGGAGGTTATAAATGGAATGTCTTTTGTTTAGATGAATTTTCACACGGCACTTTTGCGGCTTCAGATTACGTCTTTAATGTTGTTATTCCGCAGAATGTGACTCCTTCTGGTAATGGAGGAAGTTCTGGTGGAGGAAGTCATGGTAGTGCATTCTTTACAGAGGAAGAGAGATGTTTATATGAAGATTGTAGAAAT
This sequence comes from Nanobdellota archaeon, assembly GCA_030647095.1. Taxonomy (GTDB): domain Archaea; phylum Nanobdellota; class Nanobdellia; order Pacearchaeales; family GW2011-AR1; genus UBA73. The sequence continues at coordinate 3,523 of JAUSKH010000020.1, forward strand.
GTGAATAAGACTACAGTTTATTACGAGCCTCTTCCTAATGTGGTGAATAAGAGTGTTAGCTCTAAAGTTTTATTAAATGAAATAAGCGGCGATTCTTATGAATCTGGTCTTTCAGGAATTTCACTGTTTTTGATTATCTTTTTAGCTTTAGGAATTATACTTTTAATTTTATTGATAGTTATGCTGAGTAAAGGTTAGAACTTTTAACCCTACAAAATAGAAAGATTTAAGTATATGTAGGGGTATAGGTACTAATGGTTAGTGTTAAATATAAAACTATTAATAGAAGAAAATATCTTTATGCAGAATATTCTTTTAGACTGCCTAATGGTAAGATTAAAAAAATATCCAAGTTAATAAAAGGGGAAGAGGATAAGAATAGTAAAGAAACAAAAGATTACTTCTTAAAAAAGCAGATTGAGGCTTATCAGGATTATGCGTTGAAAACGTATAGGAAAGATAGTATCTTTACAGAGGAACAAATAAAAAAGTTAGAGTCTATTAAAATTGAATATCGGAAAATAATCAAAAGTTTTACTAAAAACCAGATAAAAGATATATTGGACAGGTTTACTGTAAATTTTACTTATGAGTCTAATGCTATTGAAGGTAACTCTTTAACATTAAAAGATGTAACTCTTATTTTAGGGGAAAATGTTGTTCCAAAAAACAAAGATTTAAGAGAGGTTTATGAAACAAGAAATACAAGAGAAGCACACGAATTATTATTCAAAGACAGAGTAAAGATAAATATTAAAGATATATTTAGGGTGCATTCTATTTTGGTCAAGGATACAGGAGTTCAATTAGGGTTTAAGAAACTTCCAAATTATCTTCTTATGAGAAATTTAAAGACAACCCCTCCTGAAAAAGTTGAAAAAGAAATGAAAGAATTAATCTCTTGGTACGAATCTAACAAAGATAAAATCCATCCACTGAGATTAGCAGCTGAATTTCATGCTAGATTTGAAAGAATTCATCCATTTGATGATGGGAATGGAAGAACAGGAAGAATCTTGCTAAATGCTATACTTTTAGAACATAATTATCCTCCTTTGATAATAAGAAAAACGTCAAGAATAGCATATTTTTCCTCATTAGAAGCATTTGACAATGGACACAAAGCCAAACTGGAAAGATTTTTCCTTGATAAAATAAAAGATACTTTTGAAAAATTCTTTAAGGTTTATGTTAGGTATCTATAAGTATCGATGCTTTGTCTTAACTATAACAAGCCCCCGCGATAAGTTAACATCAAGAACTCTTGGTTCTTGATTGCTTCAAAGTTCAAAGAACTTTGACAGTCATCAAAATTTTCAATTTTGAGATGCTCAAGAATTAGTAATTTCTTGACATCCTGAGGATTAACTTAGTGACTTTTTCCTCTGCGATCGAAGATTATATTAAATTAATATGTCAGATATAGAGATTCTTTTCGTTAGTAAAAATTCTTCTACCAAAACTCATAATTTCTATCTTCTTAACTAGACTTGGAAATCTTTCTTTTATTAATTCAATCTGCTCTTGTAACTTTGAAGCATTAGGGTAAATAAGGTCGACTTCATAGTCCCACATACCCAACACCTTTGCAAAAAACTTAATATTCTTAATAGAAGAAATATACTTTTCGAATTCTTGCCCCTTTTTTAGATTCTGAATTTGAATAATTAAGAAGATATCTCCATCCCTTTAGGGTGGAGCGTCGTCACCCCGCTAAATACTTATTCTAAAGAAAATATAAAACAGGGAGAGCTTGTTGCAACTCCCTGC
>JAUSKH010000035.1 GCA_030647095.1 Nanobdellota archaeon
CAAATATCTAGCTCTGAAGTAACTTGTGAGGGATCATTTACATTCCAACCAGCCTTTGCAAGTCGTAAATCTATGATATCTTGTCGTGTTTTAGCTTCATTTATATCAGCCATATATGGCTCAATTCTAACAGAAAGCTGCGTTATATGTTAGCCAAAGTAAGAAGAAAATTAAGGTTTATAAAACTCTTCCCAATTATTAGCTATCCTTAGCTATGCATCTTGTAAGGATATTCTCCCAGAGGAGACTTGATCATGTAGATAATTTAAATAGAAATAGACCTACAGTAAGTAATGCCAATATTCCTAATACCCACCATGTTTTATTGTTAGGAGCTTTTCTCATTTCAATTGAAGGATACCTATAACCTAATTGCTCGTTATCCATATGATTTGGACAGAATCAAAATGATTTTAGCAAAAAAGTAGCTTATAAGATACTGAAAAACCAACTATCCAAATAAGTACGTCATTTTTTTAAAAACTCCTTTATAATTGCACCCATGAAGAATTCAAAAGCAGCAGAAGAAGCTAAATATATTAAGGAACAAGTAGCTTTCTGTAAAAGAATTAAAGCTATAAGAATTAAACAAAAAAGAACCAAAATTGATGTGGCTGTAGAGGCTGAGTTAAATCCGAATTATTATGGTAGGATTGAAAGAGGACTAACTGGTATTATTAGGTTCTATACATTGGATAAAATCAGGGAAGCTCTTGGGGTTAAATGGGTGGATATTCTTGGACCGAATAATCCTATTGTGACTTTCCTTGAAGAGACGAATGATGAGACTGAATAATCATTATGAGTGACAATAAAGATCATCTCAAAGATAAACAATACTACATAGACCGCTACGATCTCTATACCATAGAGAAATGCCTCAAGGCTGATGATTTTTGGCGTAAAGCCTACGAGGACTTTCTTAAGAGTGAGGATGGTCCAAAAGTTTCTGCCGGAGATAAAGCAAAATTCTTCAATTGGATTTCAAACCAGGAAATTTTTCAGATAGAAGGCAATAGATATGGTCGAAAGGAAGAAACTATCCAACAATGGATGGAAGATGACAGTATAAAACAGGATAAACATGATAATACATCGGAACCTCGGGATATTCATTGTCCAGACTGTAAAAAGATAATGAACACCAAACTAAAGCATCTAGACAGTCTGGATGATCAGTTACGCATGATGTTTCTTTTTGAATGCTCTTGTAAAAAGAAAATTTGGGTGTATGAGGGTGGGACTGTAAAAGAACCAACTCCTAATTTATGTCCTAAATGTAAAGCCGAAGCTGAAATGACTGTTGTTAAAGAAAGTAAGGACAAGCTTATCTGGAAAATAACTTGTCAGTCCTGTGGTTTTTCGGAAACTACAACAGATGATCTGGAAAAACAAAGAGCTGAATGGAAAAAAAGAGAAGAGGAAGAAAAAAATCTTTTAGAAAAATATCGTGGGGTATTTTGCACTGATGAGAAAGGGAAAGAAATGCTTGAATATGTTGAAGCTTTCAAAGTTGCTCCACAAGCTTACGAAGAAGAATTAAAGAAATATGATAGCTTTGCTTACCAGCAAGTGGCCGGTTTGAAAAAACTAACTATTGTAGAGCTGGAAAAGCTATTAAATGAGGTGTTTGAAAAAGAACAGTTCATTAAACTTACATTCAGTAACCCAGAAATAGCTCAGCATGTAATAGTTCCTTTTAATCTACAGGATGGTAATTCTTCAAGAAAAGATAATGAAAGTGTCATCCAGTTACAGAAACTCATAAAAGATACTCTGGAAGGGACTAATTGGCGTTTAATGAGTGAAGGTGTTTTTTACCGCCTAGGATTCATATCAGGAAGATTAAAGGGGTACGAACGTGAGGAAGACTTTTTTGAGCTTTCGGGTGAGAAGAAAGAGGAAAAACCTTCAAAAATAGATTATGGAACAATGATGAGATATGAAGGAAGTCCTGCTGTTCAAATGGCGCGTTTAAATGGCAGAACTCAAGGTATTGAGAATGTTCGAAAAAGAAGGCTGGAAAAAGAACCAGATGGGTTTCTTCTCGATGGAGATGAAATATATACTTGTATGGTTTGCAGGGAAAATACAGAGGGTAATAGAATTTGGTGGACTTTAGAGGGGATTACCTGTTTTGATTGCCATTTGAACATAAAAAGTGGAAATATTGGACCTGAAGTTATAAAAAATAAGAATATTTGGCTTCAGAATTGGCAAATAGCTGATGAATGTGGTTTACACCCTTCATCACTCCAGAAATTACGAAGACAAGGGCTTCTAAAAGGCAGGGAGCTAAAGAGGGAGAATGGGATAAGCTACTGTACTATATATTTAATTAGCGAGAATAAAGAATTTTTTGAGAAATATCCCAGAAAACCTAAGCAAAAAATGGTAATTACTGATCTTTTAGGAAATGAGATAGAGCTTTAATTTATCTCTTTTGTTTTTGATAACCTGTTCTTCTTAAGATCTTCATCAAGCTGTTGGAAAGCAGACATCATTGCTTCTCGTTTCTTGCGTGGCATACTCATCAAAAATTCAATTGCAGTTTGTTTTTTCTTCATTTTTTTAATATAGCAAATAATCAAAACTTCCTTTCATAAACGAATCCCACCACTAGGATAAAATTCATACCTAGTAAGGTGGTGAGAAAAAGATAAAGAAATTTAAACATTTAAGCCTTGAAGAAAGGGAACGCTTGTTTGCTTTTAAGGAGCAAGGATTATCTCT
>JAUSKH010000039.1 GCA_030647095.1 Nanobdellota archaeon
ATAGCTCTCTTTAGAGCTTCCTCTCCATATCTATTTGCAATATTTGAATCAATTTCTCTTTCCGAAGGATAATCATCAGCAACTTTTTCATAAGCAGAAATAGCTCCACTAACCTTAGCAAATGTATCTGGAGAATTTTTCTTGTCTATTATGTTCCCTATAGAATATGTAGAATCAATTGTTCTCTTATTCTTATATTGAAGCAATGAATCGTAAACCTTTCTCACCCACTCTTTACTCTTCTTTTCATTATTAATAATAATATCATTAGAAAGTCCGCTTGAATCAACAAAAACAACTTCCTTTCCATCAGAGCCAAAAGTAAGCAGCCTATTACTTTCATCTAAAACATATAAACCTTTTTTAGAACTATCTTTATTTTCACGTAAATCAACTTGATATTTTCCATTACTAAACTCCGGTTCTTTAATAACCCCATTCACAACAAAAGCATCAAACAACTGCGACCCTCTAGGCTGTAATGATAAATCAAACCTTGCATTTCCGCAACTACCACTTACATTGCCTGTCTCGCCATTTTGATCAATATCAATCCTACTTACATAACATCTATCATCTAAAAATCTGGAACCTTCATAAACATCAAAAGTATCAGTCCCTGTGCTTGATGCAATTTGTATCTGTGCTTTTTTATTCGCATCAGTGAATCCATCATAAGCAATTTGTAAACCTGCGTTACAATACATTCCAGGCACATAAACTGCCCTGGAAGTCGTCCCCCTATCAATTCTAGTCGTAATAACTTTCCTATCTCCATAATAAATAGAAACTGTAGCATAATTAGGATTTGCGTCTTCTAATTTTACAAAATATCTTCCACTCCAAAAACTCTGTTTTACTTTTTCATTATTCCAATCAGTCTCAGAAACTGGTTTTAATATAAATTCTGCTCTGCCAATACCTAAAGCATTTCCTGCAAGATAATCTATTCTTGCATTTAAAGTAACATTTACTGATTCAGGCATATCAGATTCTTTTGGTGTTCTCTTCAGTACAACTACAACATATCCCACATTATTTATAGAAGGGCTTCCCAAAAGTTGATCATGCGTCCTTAAAGCAGCCATTGCAGGATGAAAACCAACATCTAATATTTCAGGAGGGTAATTACCTGCAAAATTAATAGATCTTATCTGGTCAATATCTAATAAAGGATTAATCTTCAAAGCATCCAACTGGCAGAATATCGGAACATTCTGCTCTTCAAGAAGATCACTCCTAACAACAACAGGTTGACAGCCAAAAGGCGCAACATGCAACATAATATCCTGACGATTCTGGCAAGTTTGCGCATCTCCTAAAATAGGCCAATAAGTTGAAACTTGACTGCCACTGTAATATGTTTGGTAATTTGGTGTTGATTGATAATTCACATAAGAAGAACTGCTAGGACTGTTTGCAAAACCACTACTAGATGAATAACTATTGTAACCAGTTGAATAACTATTTGTATAACTTGTAGTGGTAGGACTAGTTACTCCTATCGCATCTGCAGTCGCAAAAGCAGAAGCAAATATAGTCTCAACTAAAAGAACTACTACTATAAGTGCAAACCACGGTTTAACTATTGTTTCCATAAAAATTTATATTTACCCTCTTTGTTTCAAATGATTCAAAATTCTTTTGTAACTGGTCTACTGAAGTAGGTATTGGCAAACTAGCTGCATCAATAAGCATCCTGCCTTTTTCTAGCTCAGACCCAACAAAATAATCAGCCGTTGTCCCCCCACCAATTAAAGCATAATCAATTTTTGTTTCTGGTATTGTAATATCAAAACATTTTTCTTCTGTAGCCCCAAAAAATCCTGGCAATCCTGTCTGAGGTACTTGCTGGCATTGTGTTTTAGTGCTACTTGGAATTACAACGCTAGAATTTCCATAAACATATACTTTCACATCATAAGAACCCTCAGACAATTTAATCTCGCTAATCTCAGGATATGCTAATGAGGTACTTTTACCATCATTTCTGACAAAAGAAGCAACAGCCATACCTTCAAACACCTTGCCATCTATAGTAATGCTAACATTTTCCTTATATTCTCTATCTAATACAACATCTGCAAAAGAATCCTTATTTGTAGAGAACAACTGTTTTTTCTCTGCGTATCCATCAGCACGAACAACTAGATAGCCATTAAAACAAGAAGGTGCACTACCAACAAAAACTCCATTTTTAGTCGAACCAAGTCTGCATTGCTGGTCAAAACATTCGTAACTCAAATTACCATCAATTTTTTTCAAATTATTATCATATAAATTAACATTGATACTTTGTGTAAGGAACTTACACAAATCAGGCTCATCTTCGCTATTCACAGAAATATTAGATAAAACCGCCTTCCTTGGAACATTTTTATCAACAACTACTACTACAGGAAATTGGAATAACTCTTGACCACTATAAATTTGTATCATGACAGGAAAACTCATATCATAAACAAAATGATACGGAGCATAACAAAATCCCATAACACCCATCCCTTGCTGCATTCCTACAGGATTAGCCATCATAATTTCATCATCTACTCCCTCGCCGTTTATATTTATCTTAATCGGCCAATTCTGAGAATACATAATATTCACAGGTTCATCAACAGCAGAATCTATAACAAAATACTTTCTTTTTTCATCTTTAAGGTTATAATAATTACCTTTGAATTTAATAGTTCCGAAATTCTGCTCTATTGCTTTTTTCAAATCATCAATAACCCCCCTAGTCTTCCAAATTTTAGGCGAACACATTATCTCAACTCCATCTACTGGAGCATACAATCTTAAAATATCAACAGCATAATTTTCAAACACCGCTTCTTCCTTCTGTTTAGAATATATTGATAAAGCTATTTTGTAAAACTTTCCTAATTTACTTGCTATCTCGCTATGATAAGAAGATTTATGAGCAGAAGAACCCTCTTTAGAAACAACCAAATCTCCAGTTACATCTACATTAACCTTTGTATCTTCAATACTAACTTTCACATCAGGAGCTTCCTGTTTTATAACAAATCCTTGCGCAAGGAAAGGCTCAAAATTACATGTTGAAGCTCCTTCCTGAATATACTGCGCAATCTCTTTTTCCATGGAAGGCTTGCTCGGAACTTGTTCTTTAATTAAGCTGCTTGCAGAAACATAATACCAGTAAGGAACAGGAAATCCTAAAAAGTTAAGTTGGGAGGAAAAAGGAGCATATTCATTACCAGGAACATAATTCTTAACATAAATATGTCCTCCCTGTGTTCCAGCCAGCTGAATTGCAACTTTAGCTTCCTGCTCAATACATTTCTGATAATAATCAAACACAGGTGCAAATTCAGAAGGAATCTCTTTATTACCTCCAACATTTCCTTTCAAAACAAAAAAAGTTATTATTCCTCCAACAATAACCAAAGCAATAATAACAAAAACAGCCACCTGCCCCTTTTTATTCAGCATAATCATTCTTTTCCCCCTTTCCCTTGAACTCTTTTTTTTATCAAATCTATAATCTCGCTATTAATATCTCTCTCAATACCCTCTTTAAATCTCTCCCATAATCGCTCATCTTCTATAAGAAGTAAATATTTTTTCATTCAAGCCTCTCTTTCACACCTTCCCAATTCAATTTTAAAAGGTATATAAATCTTGCTTATTAATTAACTAACTTACTAAGTAAGTTAGTAAGAAACACAAACCCCCACCCCCTAATATCTCCATATCCCATTCACTAAAATTTCTAAGAACAAAAACTAATAGATCTTACACTCGGAGTCCATATTGTAAAGTCTTGGTTTTTGGAGCATGGCGAGGCTATGAGCGATGTCGGGGCGCATGAGTTGGATGTGGCTGATGATTATCCTGATTTTGCGATTGAGGCCGCAAAACTGGTGAGTCAAAATCCC
>JAUSKH010000042.1 GCA_030647095.1 Nanobdellota archaeon
TTGATTGAAAAGAAAGATGTTGTTGTTATGATTACTAACTCTGGATATATAAAGAGAGTTGATTTGAAGTCTTATAGAGAACAGAGAAGAGGCGGGCAGGGTGTTTCTGGAACTGATTTGAAAGATGAAGATTTCGTTGTAAAGAATGTTACTTGCTCAACGCATGATTATTTATTATTCTTTACAACAAGAGGAAGGGTTTATTGGTTGAAAGCGCATGATGTTCCTGCTAGTGAAAGACAGAGTAAAGGAAGAGCCCTTGCTAATATATTGACTTTGAAAGATGAAGCAATTGCTAATTTCCTGGCCTTACGCGATTTCAATTCTGCTTATTTGATGTTTGCAACTAAACTAGGGCAAGTGAAAAAAATGCCTGTTAAGGAGGTTGCAAAACCGAGAAGTACAGGAGTTAGGATTATGAATTTACCTCCAGATGGCTCTGATATTATTATTAATGTGTGCATTGTAAGTGATGGGCAGGAAGTTTTATTGATAACAAAGAAAGGACAAGCAATTAGATTTAATACAGCTGAAGTTAGATCAATGGGAAGAGCTAGTTATGGTGTTAAAGGAGCTGAATTAGGAAGAGGCGATCAAGTTGTTGCACTTGAAGCATTACCTAAAGATGGTAAGACCACTATCTTAACACTTACCTCGAAAGGTTTTGGAAAAAGATCTGAATTGGATGAATATAGAAGAACATCAAGAGGAGCTAAGGGAGTTATTACATTGAAGGTTACTGATAAAACAGGAGATGTTGTTTCAGCGCTTTCTGTTGGTGATAAGGATTCTATTATTGCAACAACTGTAAAAGGGATGATATTGAGAACAACTATGAAAGACCTTAGAGTTATGGGTAGAGCAACTCAGGGGGTGCATGTTGTGAAACTAAAAGAGGGAGATAAAGTAACAGATGTTGTTAAAGTTCCTCATGATGAGCTTTTAGAATCTCCGCAGAAAAGTTTAGATGTTTGATAACGAAGACTTATTAATACGTTATACATTCTAAATATATGCATATAGATGATTCTGATGAAGAAGATCAAGGTTCAGATGATGAGTTTAACTTATTTAATCCTGATTTGGAAAATATATTAGATGCAGGATACGATAAATCTAAATGGGGTTTTAATCCTGAACAAGATTTTCTTAAAGATTTACAAGCACATCTAGGAGAGGATTATGAAGCAGAGTTTGCAGGAAAGGGGTGGGTTTCTATTCAATCAAAGAATGCAGATCAGATTGCGATAGCTAGAGAAATGTATGAGAAAATACTTGTATCAGCAATTAATAGGGATTTACACGATTTAGCTTTTGTTTATAATCTAAACGATGAGTTAAAAATAGGGGCTATAAAAAGGATAGATGGGATAAATAGAAAAATATTATTGAATATATCTAATATACCTACCTATTTTCCTACTTTTCTTGAGGATGCTTTGAAGGAATTGTATAATGTAGAGGTTAGAGAATTGGATATGGAAAGAGAAGTAACTTTTGAGCATACACCTTATAAAGAATCAAGTGGAGAAGTGCCAGTTGTTTTTAGGTCTACTTTAAAGAGAGTTCCTGTTAAAAATGCTAATGCTTACCACGTTAACCTTGTTTCTCTTGGAAAATAATTCACCCAACTATTTCTACATTCTTTAAACCACGAAAATCGTTATCTAGTGTTATTAAGATTGCGTCGTTTAAAATGGAGGTTGCATAGATTAAAGCGTCTACCGCTCCTAACTTTTCTTCTTCTGCAATTTCAGAGGCTTTATCTGCTATTTTCTCATCTACGTTATAAATAATACTCTTCTTTTTTATAAACTGCATTCTATCTTCAATTTCTTCTTTTTCCAATTCTTTATTTTTAAGAAGTTTCCTTCTGATCTCAAATAACGAAAGTGCTGATAGACCAAATATTTCACTCTTTTCTATTTTTTCTTTAAAACTTCCTTTTATGAAATAATCAATCCAGATTGTTGAGTCAAATAATTCAGAAACGGTCAAATTCTTTCCTCTCTTCCTTCAGTTCTTTAAGCATTTTTTCTGTTGAATATCCCTTGTAATATTTAGCCAATGAACCAGCCATCGATTTTTTAGGTTTCAGATCCTTTATTATTACCTTTGTAATTGCTTCATCATATGAAGCCACAGCTAACTTTTCTTTTAGCTTCTTAAGTAATAAAAGTGTTTTATCATCTATTTGGATTGTAGTTACCATATATTTATATAATATATAACTATATAAATATTTCTACATTATTCACGATGTACTTTTCTGTAGAAGCCATTCCAGAATCTAATACTTTTGTAGCCGTCTACCAATAAGCTCGTTGCACAAACACCCACCACTATTGCTATAGGATAACGACTTACTCCTCCTAAGTCTTCCATTTTTAATACATAAGCGTCTGCTCCGAATGCAGCTGTAGCAATTAACATTGCTAAAGGACCTTCTGATTTTTGTAATAACTCTTTTATGTCAAGATTCTTAACTTAAACCCTTGTTTAGCAAGGGTTTGAATCTTGAGCATCCAAAAGTCCTAAAGATCAACTCAAGGACTTTTTGATTTTATCTTTTGGTGTAAAGAGTCTTTCTTCTGTCATTAGAATAATTGGAATATCTAGTATAAAAATATTATTGGTCTGGTTGGTTTTAGATTATAATTAGTAATAATAACCGTATGAGTAACTTGGGTAATTATTGTAACCGCCACCGCCATAACTTCCGTAACCACCATAGCCTCCTCCGTAATAAGGAGGTGCGTAATGGCTTCCGTAATAGTAATATCTTGGAGCGTAATAGCTATCGTAATTGTAGTTATCATAACCGCCGTAACCACCATTTCCTCCGCAGCCATAGTAGCCTCCACAGCCGTTTCCATAATAGTTAGGAGTTTGTTGGACTACTACTGTTCTTGTAGAAATGTAATCATAATTTGAGCTATAGTAATATGTTGAAGGCATATGATTATTAGTGTTATAATAATAATTTGAGTGATAGTCATCATAGTTACGAGCAGAAACAGATGCTATAAATAGGAATACAAAAGCAAACGTCATGAATGCTAATAGAATATTTTTTGAGCTGATTTTCATATTTGTCATAAGGATATTACATATATAAAGTTTTCTATTTATGTCACTTAGGAGTTACTTCATTAATTATTGAGAGTTTTGAAAAACTCTCAAAGAATGACTTTGAAAGATTCTTGGAAATATGTTTATTCAAAGTCATCTGTAGTAAATTATGCTTGCGTCGTTGTAAAGAGAGAAGCCAGTCTGTGCTTTTTGATAGCCTTGATCGTAATTATAATAATAGACCTTACTACCTGTTTGAGCTTTGTAAGTCATGCTTGAGCTGTAAAGGTCTGTATATGAGGATGTTTGATAGTGATAAGCTCTAGGTGAAAAAACATAATATGGAATATAGTGAAAATTCCTCTGTATTGAACTTGGTTCTTCTATGTAGTATTGTGCACAATTGTTACAATTTGATTGAGAAGAGGAAACTTTAGTGTATTGTGAATCGTAAGTTGTGTAATCTGTATATTGATAAGCTGCTACAGCATTTATTGCTAGAATAGCTAGCAGAAAACTTCCTGCTGAAAATATTCTTGATTTATTCATGATTTGGATATAAAATAATCCTTATTTAAAATTATGCTACCACCTTTTTAGATGACAAAGTAGAGGTTGCACATTTTATTGGGTTAGAGCGTTAGTATAATATCTGTTTTTATATTCATTAACACGCTCTGAAAGCTGATTGTAAGCTTCTTGGGCATTCTCACGAAAATCTTTATGAATTCTTCTACATTTTTGTGCTGCTTCTTTAAGAATGCCTTTCTCAAGTTTTCTAAGACTAATGACAAAATCGCCTGCTCCTTGTTTTATTTGTTCGGCAGCACGTTCAAAACGTTCATACAATGTTTCGGTATGCTGTTTATAGCGATAGACATCTAAATTTGCTTTGGTCATAGTCTGGAAATGATGCAATTTAACTGTCTGCGCTACTGCTAGAGGGAATTTTTTAGGGGCTTTTCTTAGGGTCTCCCGTAAATAACTTGCAGCTTCTTTATCTGGATGACGAATAAGTTTTTCGCATGCTATTCCTGTAAATGCTCTGATTTCAGGCAAACCGATTCCATCAGAATTATGGTATTCACCACGATTTGCGTCTAGTGTTCTGCAACGATTAAAATAATTCTTGGAATCAAACAATTTCTCTAAAAGAACAGTATATCCTTCAACAAGGAATTTTTCATCCAATTCTGTTTTAAAATTAAATCCGAAATGATGAGTATTATTTCCTGTAGATTCTTCTATAAGACGTCCTTCACGTTCAAGGCGTTTATAGAGATCAGTGCCACGCAGTGCTGTTAGTAGACCTGGCATTGGTATAACTATTCCTGCTTTTTGAATGAAATTAAATAGATTTTCAAATACAGTTGGTTTTTCATTATCACCCCCTATTATGAATCCTCCTGTGACTTCTAGACCTGCGCGTTGTATGTTTCTAACTTTTTCATAGGGGTCTCCAAGGTTTTGTCCTTTTTGCATTTTTCTAATAACATCTGGATCAATGGATTCAATACCAAGAAATACTTGATCAAATCCCGCTTTAACCATTCCTTCTAAAATATCTCTATAGCTTAGTATACCAAGATTCATACTTGCTTCAGTGAAAAGAGAAAAAGGATATTTATGTTCTTTTTGCCATTTTGTTATATGCGGTAGTAATTCTCTAACATTATGAGCGTTCCCAATAAAATTATCATCAACTATAAAAACTGGACCACGCCATTTTCTTTCGTATAATGCGTTAAATTCATTAATCATTTGTGCAGGCGTTTTTGTTCTAGATTCTTTCCCAAAAAGTTTTGTTATATCGCAAAAGTCGCAATCAAATGGACAGCCACGAGAATATTGAATGGGCATTACAACATACTTTTTAAGATTTATGAGATCCCATCTAGGCACAGGGGTGTTTGTTATAATTGGTTTTCTATTTCTGGTAAGCTCTATTGTTATTTCGCTTGGATCAATAGAATGTTCTTCATACATCTTTTTTGGAGTGCCTTTTAATAAATCGCGAAGGAATGGCTGGAGAGTTATTTCTGCTTCTCCTAGCACTAAATGGTCTGCAGGAACTTCATCTTTATATGAAGTTGGATAAGGGCCTCCTGCAACAACGGGTTTTCCGAAATGATGTGCGCGTTTTATTATATCCTCAAGAGAATCACGTTGTACAATCATGGAAGAAGTAAAAATCAAATCTGCTCGCTCTATTTCTTCGTCCTTGAGAGGTTCAACATTTAAATCAATAACACGCTGCATATCAAATGTATCTTCAGGTACCATTGCTGCAACAGTTAAAATCGGTGTGGGAGCCATTGTAGCCTTTTTACCTAATAATTCAACTGCATAATTATAACCCCAAAAAGATTTAGGGAATTCTGGAAATACTGGAAGTATACGTAAACGCTCCATACTTCTTTAGCTATTCCTTATATATAAAATCTTTGGAGTTTCAAAGGAGATTTTGATATTGTGCATATTAATGCAAAACCTTTATTAATAATGAACTTCTTTGTGAAAGATGGCGTTGCATATACGCCCTGATGAAGGAGAGGGGGAAGGAGAAGGTGATGGTGAAATACAAATTTCTAATGAGTTAGTTAGCTCTGCTTTACAGGAAGGTTTGTATAGAGTTGGAGCTAATCACCCACATTTAAAGCCAGCGTATTTACATAGCCTTGCTGAAAAGCATTTAGATAAAGGAAGATTGAATGAACATTTACAAAAAGTTGTTAGTCATGTTGCTGAAAGAAAAGATTGGAGTAATGAAGAAAGACAGAGATTTATTTACGAGAATATTGCTAATTATGTTGAATCTGAACATGTTTTTGATCCTATTGCTAGAAGAACTTTATCTGCCCATGGTTTAGAAGATGAATTAGGCGGGAAGTATGAAAGAACAGGAGATGTTGAAAGAGATCAAGAAATAGAGAGGACTGTTGCGGCTGCTTCTGAAATATCTTCTAACATGGATGAAGGATTTGTCCATAGAAATCCTGGATTTGCAAAAGCTGTTTATAGTGTGAATGATTTAGGAGTTCTTTATTCTGCTTTGAATGTTCTTACTGCGTATAAAGTTATAGATAGAAAGACTGCTGATGAAGGTCGTGAAAGAATTCATTATCAAATAAAGGAACATGAAACGGAAGCTGGCAAAACGTATCAAGAGCATTTGTATGGCGAGAAGAAAATTAAGAAAATCGCTGCTATTGTATTGGGTTTGTTGGGTGGAGTGTTGATTGTTTTTTCTGGTAGCGGAATAACTGGAAATGTAGTCGGTGCTTCTAGCGGGAATGTTACTGGCGGAATGCTTGGAGCTTTATTTATTGCTCTTGCTTTGGTTTTTGTTTGGGGAAAATCTAAAAATGCTTCCTAAGCGTGCTTATTTGGTGTTGGGAATAAGTTTCCTTTTAATTGGTTTTATTTTAATTTTAAATTCTTTTTCTGGAATAACTGGAAAAGTTATTTTAGAGGATGCTTCGCCTAAGATTAGTTTTTATTGGGCACTTTGGTTTATTATAGGAGGTATTTTAATTCTTGAGAGTGCTGTTGCAGAAGTAGAACGTGAAAAAGAAAGTCCATTGATATATAAAATAGGAAAAGTAGTACCTGCTGCTAAACAATCTAGTTGTTTGATATTACTTGATTCTGATTTTGTAAAAAATATTCAGAAAAAATTTGATGAAGGAGGAAAGATGGCTATGCCTCATAGTTTCTTTGGAGAATATGAACATCAGATGCCTATGCAGGTTATGCATGAATTATCAAGCAGAAGTAATCCGAAGAGAGCACCTCTTGTTTCTAATAAGACTTTAAATTATTTGACTAATGTGCAAAATACTAGTGTGAATAATTATAAACCAAGTCTAGAAGAAAGCGCTCAAGTATTAGCCTTATGGAAAAGATATACTGGAAGTGGGAAGCATACAGGAAGAGAGCAAGAAGAGAAATTTAAGAGATCTGGTGATATGTCCCTTCTTTGTCAGGCAATAAATAGAGGGAAAAAGTATACTATAATTTTATCAGATAACTATCATGAAATTGGTGTAATTGCCGAGAAACTTAAATATGAAGGGATAAATGTACATGTTATGGGGAAGAATCAATTATTTGGTAAGAAATAATTAAGATTATTTAGTTATTATTTTCCTGCTTTCTCTTTAATTTTATCTCTATATCTTTCAAGAGTAGTTATAGACTTGATCAAATATATTGGATTTTCTCTTACAAATTTGCGCATTCTATGAATTGTTTCTTTTTTGTATTCGGAATTTCTGTAATCAAATATCTCTCTTAGCAACCACGCCATCTTTCTTCTTTTTTGTTTTGGAGTTGTTCCTAAGAGTAAACCATTATTATAATCAATGCCTAACGAACTAAGATACTGAACATTTGCATTTATTGTTTTTGGGGAATTTCCTAAAAGTTGAGCCTGCATCATAAGTAAATCTCTTCCTGAATTTCTGTTTTCTGGGTTTTGTCTTAACAAGCCAACAGAATACTTATAATTTCTCTCTATAGTATCTGATGACATCCCAAGCAATTCAGCTCTAGATACAATCTTAGAATCTTTCAATCCTACATTCCTTAAGTACTGATAATTTCTTTCCATAGTCTCTAATGACATCCCAAGTAAATTAGCATTTGTTGCTATTTTTTCATTAGAAATTCCTAATTCTCTTAATCTTTTGTGGTTTCTCTCTATAGTTTCAGGATCTTTTCCAAGCAATTGCGCTTGTGATACAATTTCTTTATCAGAGACCCCAATTCTATTTAAAATTAAATAGGCCTGCCTAATTTTCTCTTCGTTTGTATTACTGTTTTCAATCCAATTTTTGGAGAACGACGAAATTTCTTTGCCGTTCAATAATTCTTCTAAAACTTTGTTTTTTTCCATATTAAATTCAGATTTTAGCAAGTCTTTCTTGAAGATGTCTGAACTGTTCTTTACCTATATAACTTGATATTTCATCTAATGTGGCTAATCTGTATTCTACTGATTCTATCTCTGTTTTTTTAGGTAAAACATCAAAGAGTTTTGGTTGTTCCTCTTCTCCCATATTAACTAAAAATCTCTTTTCTTCTCCTTGCATTATTCTTTTTGTTATACTTTCATATGTTTTTTTTATGGAAGATGATCTAAAGAATGGAATTTGATAAGTGTCTGTATATTTAATGGGAATGCTAGATTCTTGGACCTCGATAGCAAGATCGTAAGATTTTTCTCTCGAACTAGGATCACTAAAAGCATCACGAAGAGTTAATATTCTGCATTCTCTGAACCAATCTAAACTTTCTTTATTAACATGATTGGTAAGGACATATAAATCATTCATAGGTTCTGTTTCTTTTTTCATTTTGCTTAGAATCTCCAGTTGTAGTAACCTTTTTCTGAATCGTATTGAACATTATAGTAATAGTCATCAGTGTATGATTCCCTGCCTGAATTGTAGTAGTCGTAGATATTGTATGTTGGTTTATTTCCCCAGTCAGATGCTGAAGAATCTGAACTTTGTTTGTTATCAAAAAGTCCTTGTGTTTGTTTGTTCTGGACTTTTGGATGCTCAAAGTGCTCACGCACTGAAGTGTCTGGTTTGTCAAGCACTTTGACATCGCCGAATGCTTCTCTTGATGTTCTTGTGTCTGGTGTTTTCCAGTAGTCCCAGCCGCTTGTGTCTACAAAGAAATCTGCTGGAAGAGCGCGAGTTGCAAATTTATAGGCTTCTAAATCATCTTGCCAATTTCTGTCGTGATAATCATAGTCGTAATGCCTATAAGATGGTTCGTAGTAGGAATAGCTATTGTAAGGATATCTATATTCGTAGTTAGGTGTGTATTTATAATCTTGAGCATAATAATCATTTGCACTTAGACCATAACCAAATTCTACTCCATCTGGACTGTAATCTGAATAAGAATATACTCTGGCTGATACATTGCTTAACAGAGCAATTGCTGCTAGAAATGTGAATAATGTTATAATTTGCAGTTTCTTCATTGTTTTTTATGAAAAAATGAATATTTAAACTTTGCTATTGTGTTACTACTGCTAAATTACATAATAGAAAGGTTTAAATATATGAAAACTACTATTTTATATAGGGCATAGAAAATTATATGAATTTGAATGTCCTTAATAAAGGTATAAATGGAACTTATAAAATTAGAAAATTATGATGGAACAAAGGGTTATTTGAGGGGACTTTTGGTTAATGAATCGAAGAACATATATTAGCGAATTGAAGCATCTGAGATATGATTGGGTAGATAGAATTCCTGATGAATTAAAAGATAGTCTTTCCAGAGAGAAAGTGAAAGCTAGAAAAGCATGGTTTAGTTGTGTAGCTCTAATGGTTTCTCACGGGCTTAGGAAAGGTTATCTTAATGGAGATATAGGAGAACGTTTTGATAGGATATGGGATTATACCGAGAGGAATATTAGGTTTGAAGCAGGAAGGAGAACAACTAGAAAAGAAATTGATAGTTTAAATGTATTATTAGATGATGTTTTATTGGAAATGAGGTAATTGTTAACGTTCCGGACTATAAACCAAAAGAGCTTGTAAAATCAACTATAAGATTATATTGTTCTAGGAATTTGAATCCTTTTTCTGTAACAGTGTAAGTTCTGCCCTTTTGTTTTCCATTGTCTATAATAAATCCCTTTCCTTTTAGTTCTGTAAGATATTCATCCATCATTTGATATGATAGATTTGACTTGTATAATATATGGGTCGGCTTTATTTTACCGTTCTTACTCTTAATCGTGTTCAAGATGTCACGAATGACTTCAAGTTTTGTTCTTTTTTTATTCATCGTTTTAAAGGACGCTTTCTTATTGTCAGAAAGAGACTAATCATAATAAGTAGGTAAGCTCCGAATTCAATGAAATGCGAGATTACAAATGCTGAGTAGAAATTTATAGAATCTATATCCAGACCACTTAGGAATAAAAGGACGAAGGAAAGCATTACAAGAGCCGTCTTGCTATTTTTGTTTTTTACATATTCATTGATATAGTAAACAGAAATGAAAAGCAGAAAGAGACCGGAGACTAGATGAAAGGCTAGGACTTTATTATAGGAGATGGTTATTGTTAGTAGACTTGTTACAATGAGCAGAATATAGAGACGCCAACTTGGGAATTTGAATGTTGTATAAGCCAGAGTAACAAGACCGATTGTAAATAAGATTATATGAGAGTATGCCCCAATAAGACCAATCATATTAAGCTCTTCCAGGGCTATTCCTCTAAGTCCCTCTTTTATTTCATTTAGAAGGAAAGAATTGAGAATAGCTTTGATAAAATAAGAAATAGCAATCATTAAGAAACCTATTCCGAACCATTTGCTTTCTCTTTGTAAAGAGAGGCGATAAATTGCAAAAGAATATAGTGCAACTATTAATGTTGCTATTGCAAATAGGAATTCCATTCCTATTCCGAATCCGAAGAACCATTTAGGTACTATATAGAGGTAGGTCATAAGGGAAAGAGCGATTGCTCATTTTTAAGCTTTGTGAAAGAATATTCGTTAAGATTGTTTAATAAGTCATTAATAAAGGATATTCTTTAGGTTTGTAACTTAAAGCACTCGTTATGGGAGGCACATGACAGAAAAACATCGAACAAAATACAACAAAGAATATTGGGGCGGTTTATCCGCCCCTTATATTTTCTATAGTGAAAGATATATGTCTTTCCCTAATACAGAAAATTATGATAATTGAGTCATCTTTAGTTCATAATTTTCTGTCTGGAGAATTCGAATGAAATGTAGTATAATCAACCGAATTCTCCATAAGTCAACGACAAACTGGGGAAATGTCAAGAACCCTTGGAATAAATTCCGGGGCGTGTTCTGGGTTCTTGAGCATGCTCAAGAATTGTTTTTTCTTTCTCACGAACTAAAGTGGGGAGTTTACGAAAAAAACAATTCTTGACATATTAAAGTCGTTGAATATAATCGTAAATTAGATTTGTGATTAACATGCTTATTCTCTTATCAGTATCTCCGCACAGACCAAAAAATCTTGTAAATCTTCATATTTGGAAAGAATCTTGCTAATTTTCCAATATTATTATAGTCTATAAGTGTTAGTTTAATCTGATTATCATTTCTTATTGATTTTATAGGTTATGCTTAGAAAATTCCTGTGCGGAGATACTGCTTATTACAGCAGATTTAAATATTAAAGTCATTGATTATAAGTATAAAAGAGGAGATGAATGGAAATACAAAATAAATTGTTATTAAGACCTTCTGATATTAAACCCACTTTTAGTAACTGGGTTGTGAGTGGCGTTTTTAATCCTGGAGCGATACGTTTACCTAATAAGAAGATTATGCTTTTAGCAAGAGTTTCGGAATCTGTCAAGCAAGAGGAAGGAAAAGAAGTTTGGCCATTAATTATATCAAAAGATAATTATGATGTTAAATATCGGGAAATTTCAAAAAGAAAAATTCTTGATCGTGGAAGAAATGTTATATATATGAAGGGTGGAATCTCAAGACTTACTACAATTTCACATTTTAGAAGAATTATACTTAGTGAAGATGGATTTAATGTTGAAAATATAGAAAAGATTCCGGCATTTGTTGGGGAGCCTGGTGATGGAGATTTAGGAGTAGAAGACGCAAGAATCATAAAAATGGGAAATCATTATTTAATGACTTATGTGAGTGTTTGTTTAAAAGAAGGGGTATGCACTTCTTTAGCAACTTCAAAAAACTTAAAAAATTGGGATAGAAAAGGAATAATTTTTAGACAACAAAATAAAGATGTGGTGTTATTCCCAGAGAAGATGGGGGGGGAATATGTTGCATTACACAGACCAGAAGGAACTATTGATTTTAGCAAAAAATCAATTTGGATTTCGCATTCTCCGGATTTAATTTATTGGGGCAGGGAGAAAGTTATAATGGTTGCAAGACCCGGTTCCTGGGGGGATGGTTGGATTGGTTCTGGACCACCACCTATAAAAACAAAAAAAGGTTGGCTTTTATTTTATCATGGAGCAAAAGATGTGAGAAGAAAGAAGTATTATGCTGTGGGTGCAGCTTTATTAGATTTAAAAAATCCAGAAAAAGTACTTGCTAGAACATCTGAACATAACCCGTTAATAAAACCAGGTTATTCATATGAAAAAAAAGGTTTTATTGACGGGGTAGTTTTTCCTACTGGTGCGATTGAAACTCTTGATAAGAAGAGTATCTTATTGTTTTCTGGTGGCGGAGACCGAGTTATAACGGTCAAAAAGATCAAAATTGATGATGTTCTTAATAGCCTTGAATATGCAAAATGAGAATATTAATTTTTCAAACAAAAGAAAAAGCGATGGATTTTGTTGTAGAATTTCTTATCAAAGAAATCACAAGAAAACCTGAAATTGTTTTAGGATTGGCTAGCGGTCATACATTTATACCAATATATAGAATATTGAAGTCAAAGGTAAGAAGAAATAAGATTAACTTAGGCAAAATTAAAACATTTAATTTAGACGAATATCTCAAAGTTGGATATAAAGAAAGTTTCAGGTATTTTATGGATAAAAAGTTTTTTATTCCTTTGAAAATGAAAAAAGAACAAATTCATTTTCTTCAGAGCAACCCTAAAAATGTAAAAGCTCATTGTAATAATTATGAAAAAGAAATTTTAGAGGCAGGAAGAATTGATATACAGCTTTTAGGAATTGGAAGAGACGGGCATATTGGATTTAATGAACCTGGGTCAATTATTAAAAGCAGGACTAGGAGAATAAAATTAAATGAAATAACAGTAAAAGATAATAATGCCCCTAGCAGATGGGCATTAACAATGGGTATAGATACAATTCTAAAAGCAAAAAAGATAGTTTTAATTGCTACTGGTAGAAGAAAAGCAGGAATTATGAAAAGGTTTTTTGATAATAAAATTAGCCCTGAGTTGCCAGCAACATTATTAAAAAAAAGAAAAGATTTGATTGTGGTGCTTGATAAAGATGCAGCAAGTAAGTTGAGGATACGAAAAACCTTTAAATAGAAAGCTACAACTATTAAGAATAGGAAATAAAATGAAAAATGTGCTAGTAATTGTCGCGCATCCTGATGATGAAACAATATGGATGGGCGGGATGATTTTAAGGCATTCTGATTGGAACTGGACTGTTGTTTCTTTATGCAGAAAAAATGATTTAGATAGAGCTCCTAAATTTAAGAAAGTCTGCGAGTCATATGGAGTAAGAGGAATAATTGGGAATCTTGATGATGTGCAGCTTCATCCACTTTCTGAAGAAGAAGTAAAAGAGAAAATTATAAGCCTTGTTCCAGATGAGAAATATGATATTATTTATACGCATGGAGAAAATGGGGAATATGGGCATTTAAGACATAAAGAAATTCATAAAGCAGTTAAGTCTTTAATTAGGGAGAAAAGTTTACTATGCAAGAAAGGACTTTGTTTTTCATACGTATTAGGAAAAGAAACAGTTCCAAGAATACCTGAACTTCATATACCGAAACCGAAAAAAGAAAAAAGATTTGTTATTCTTAATAATGAGGAATATGCAAAGAAAACTGGGCTCATTAAGGAGTTATATGGTTTTTCTTCAGATAGTTTTGAAACACTTAGCTGTAATAGAATGGAGGCTTTTAAAGAAATATGATTAAAGATAAAAACTTTTTATTGCTATTTCCCTATCCTTCAGAACCTGACGGGCAAAGTCTTCAGGGAAATCTGCTTTTGAAAGGTATGTTGGATTTAGGATATAAAGTGTTTCCGTGTGATAGGGCAAATAATGAGCAAAAGTGGTGGGCATACGAACATTACAAACCAGATATCGTGATTGGAACAGGATACTGGGGAGATACCCCTGATTTAATTACTGATACATTAGAACATGGATTTCAACCAGTTCCATGGTTAAATGCTGATGGGTGGGTTGCAAATTATCATGATATTCTGAATAAACTTCCGCTATTATTGGTCACAAGCAAATGGGTAAAAGAGACTTATGAACGTGACGGAGTTAAAGGAGAGCATATTCAAGTAGCGCATATTGGTTTTGATCCTCTTGTTTTTTATCCTGTACCGGAAAATGATTCTAGTAGACTACATTTAAGAAAATTGTTGGGTGTGGAAGAAGATGAAAAAATGATTCTAATAATTGGAGGCGATGTTACAAGCAAAGGAGCACAGGAAATGTTAAAAGCACTCGCTAAAATAGATAAGGAGTTTCCTAAATGGAAGTTAGTTTTTAAAGTATGGGATAGTTTCTCGGCGAAGAATCATGGTAAGGAGGAAAGTCAGTTAATTAAAGAACTGGAACTGCCGGAGGAGAAGATTAAGTATCTTGAAGGAAAATTTGCTCCAGAATTTATCGCCGCTTTGTTGAACGCTTGCGATATTTATGCCGCTCCATCTAGGCTTGAAGGGTTTGGTATGATTCAGGTAGAGGCACAGGCATGTGGGAAACCTGTTATTTCTATTAATGCCGGGGGTCCTGCAGATACAATAGTTCACGGAAAAACTGGATACTTAGTTGATGTGGGAGAAGAGATTCAATTGGTAAGTGAATGGGCTCTTCCCCGTCATGGGTTTGCTAAAAAACAAATGATTTATTTTGACCAACCAAAAACATTTGCTTATCGAGCTAATATAGACCAACTTGCAGAATGTGTTTTGAAATTATTAAAGGATGATGAACTAAGAAAAGAGATGGGTAAGGCTGCTGCAAAGCACGCATTAGATAATTTTCATTACATAAAAACCACTCAAGACCTTTTAAATATAATTGAGAAAAATATTTTTTCCAAGGAAATTAAATTAGAACTTTCCTCTTCTTAGTAGAGTTATAAGCAAGAATATACATTCCTGCATTCCAGGCCTGATTGCCATTATTTCCTGATGCTGATTCTCCAATTTCTCCTGTTTCTCCATTAATCCATTCATTAAAATAAGGACTTAACATATTCGCTTTTGCTAAGTTTTTTAATTCTTCTTCAGTCTCTTTAAATTTCTTCATTTTTACTAAAGCTAAAACGTAAAAACTACCAATATAAGTCCATATACCGCCATTAAGATAATGATATGGAATTCCTGCATCACAATCTAAAAAGTAATCCTGCCAATCTTTAGTTCCTTGAAGTATCGGAGGATAAATTGCCTTTATAGGATAAGGCTTGTTAACTTTTTTGTCATTTATATATTTAAGAATTTTTTCTGCCTTATTTTTATCTGCTAATTCAAAAATAATTGCAAGTAAATTTCCTAGTGAATCAAACCATTCTCCTTTTTCATGATAAGTATTATGGTTTTTCCATCTCCATGGCAAATAAAATTCTTCGTTCCATAATCCATCATCTTTATTTTCATTAACAGTTTTTTTTAACTTTTCAGCCTCTTGATGTTTGCCAACGAGAGAAAGTACAAAATAATATAAAGCTTGTGTATTGATAGTGTGTCCGTATCTATGAGGAAAAGCGTCCTGCCAATCAGTAGTAGGCAACTGTTCTAGCATACTATCTTCACCCATATCTTGATAACTAAGCCATGCCAACGCAGAGCTTATATTTTTTTTATGTTTGTCTAATAAAGTTCTGTCTTTATATCTTTTACTATAAATATATTCTCCTATAATAAACCATAATGTAGAATCGATAGATTTATAGTCGATATGTGGTTTACTTGAAACATCTATCGCGTTGGGTATTTGACCTTTTGGAGACTGATTTTTAGCTAGTGTAATTAACGATTGCTTAAATGTTTGTTTAAAATCCTCTCCAACTAAACTTGCACCTAAAGATGTAATCATACTATCTCTTCCAAAAACCATTTGATAACCTGGAAAAGCTGCGTAAAATCCATCAGGTGTTGAGCACTTTTTTAAAGTTAAAATAGCCTGCTTATACGCCTCTTCTTCAATATCCATAGAGGATAAAATGATGGAGAATTATTAAATGTTTCTATAAAAAATTCTGTTTAGCTATGCTTTTTATTTGTCCAGAATTTTCTAATACGACAATTCTATTGATTAGTACATAGAGTAGAATTGTCGATAGTTAGTAAGGCAGAACCAATAAGCCCAGCATCATCTCCGAAAGCTGTTCTTACAACAGGAATCTTTCTTTGTATGACATCAAGACGATGAAATATAGTTGTCGCTTCTTTTATAACAGAAGTAACATTAGAAAAACCACCACCTATAATAAAGATTTCAGGATCAAAAATATAGGATATATTGAGAATTCCTAAGCCTAAAGAATACCCTATATTTTTATAAATTGCTTTTGCTTTAGAATTACCACTCATGGCTAAACGATTAAGCTCTGGATTATCCATTTTCAAACCCTCGGATATTGCCATTTTCAATGCAGCACTGCCTGAAGCAAGTTGTTCTAGTCTTTTACCATTGATAAGCAATTGTCCAGGTTCACCAGCGAAAGAGTTTCCCCTATATAACGAGCCATTAATAATAACTGCTCCTCCAATACCTGTTCCAAGAGTTAAAACCAAAAAGTTCTTCTTACCCTTTCCTTTACCATATATTAACTCGGCAAGACCTGCACAGTTAGCATCATTGTCAATATAAACAGGAACTTTATATTTTTGTTCAAATAGCTTTTTTACGTTTACATTTGCGAAATCCATATTTTGGGTGTTCTTCGTTACACCTTTAGAAATAAAAGAAGCTACGCCAGCGCAGATACATGTTACTGAAGGATATGAATCAATAAGCTTGAATAGAGATTTAATAATTTGCTTTTTGGAAGAAGGAGTATCTATCACTTTCCTTTCTTTTACAATTTTACCAGCGACAAGTGCAGAACGAATATGAGTTGCTCCGATATCGAGTGCTAAAATCATATTTTATAAAAGTTTTTCCTTCTTAATAAATCTATCCAAGTTAATGCTCGCGAGAAATCTCCAGTCTTTAGACTAGAGTTAAATGTTGTCGATTTCTCTCGGCTCTCACCAAACCAAAACAAACCTAAATGGTTTGGTGATGTCGAAGTGTTTGATAAACCACGCACTTAAGTGCGTGGAACACTTCGAGCATCCAAAAGTCCAAAGATTATACAAGGACTTTTTGATTTATCAGAAGGCTTATATATCCATCCACCATATTCTATCGGTAGGTGATGATGAAATCTTCAGACAGAGCTCAAGTGCTTTTTATAAGCACGTATCCTCCAAGAGAATGCGGAATTGCAACGTTTACAAGGGATTTAGTTAGTGCAATAGACAAACGTTCTTATCCGTCTATAAAAACTCGAGTTCTTGCACTTAATCGTAATGGAACAAATATTTACAATTATCCTAAGAAAGTTTTTTATCAGATAAATGATAGTGATATAGAAGAGTATATACGAGCTGCAAAAAGAATAAATTCCAATTCAAGCATAAAATTAGTTTGCATTCAGCATGAGTTTGGAATATTTGGTGGAGAAAATGGGAGTTATCTTCCTGCATTTCTCGAGATTCTTAAAAAGCCCGTTGTTATAACTCTTCATTCTGTCATTCCAAAGCCAGGCGATCAGTTGAAAAAAACAATGCAATCCGTTGCCAGGAGAGTTAATACAATAATTGTAATGAATAGACTCGGAAGAGAAATTCTCCGTAAAGATTATAATATTCAGACACCAATTCAGGTAATACCTCACGGCATTCCTTATGTTCCTCTTGTTTCACCTAAGGCAGAAAAAAAGCGTCTTGGTTACGAGGAAAGACTTGTACTTTCATCATTTGGTATGCTTAATGAAGGAAAGGGTTATGAAAATGTTATAGGGGCTTTACCAGAAATAGTCAAACAATTTCCTAACATTTTATATTTAATTTTGGGAGAAACACATCCAGTAGTAAGGAAAAAAGAAGGAGAGGCGTATAGAAACTTTCTTGAGACGAAAGTAAAAGAATTGGGTTTAGAAAAGAATGTTAAGTTTTACAATAAATATTTAACATTAAAAGAAATACTTAATTATCTGAAAGCGACTGATATTTATATATCTTCAGGAAAAGACCCAAACCAGATTACTTCTGGCACTCTTTCTTATGCAATGGGTTGTGGAAGACCAGTAATTTCAACTCCGTTTCTCCACGCTAGAGAAGCAGTTACACCAGAAAAAGGAATTTTAGTCAAGTTTGATGATTCTAAATCTTTTCAGGATGCTATTTTTTATTTACTTTTGCGACCAGACAAAAGAAAGGAAATGGGCACTGTGGCGTACCATTATACAAGAAAGATGACTTGGGAAAATGTAGCTCTTGAATATTTGGATGTATTTAAGAAGAACTTTGATGTTAGTGATAAATATAAAGAAGCTTTGCCAGAGATTAGATTCAACCATATTATGAATCTAACTGACAATTTTGGAATTATCCAATTTGCTAAGAATACTGTTCCAGATGTTTCATCAGGTTATTGTCTTGATGACGCTGCACGAGCAATGCTCGTTTGTACAAAATATTACAACAAATACAAAGACGTTCAGAAACTTAAGTTTATTGAACTTTATCTTAATTTCATTCAGTATGTACAGGACGAAGATGGAAAATTCTATAACTTTGTAGATTCAGAAAAAAATATTAATCATAAAAATTGGGGACAGGATGCACATGGAAGAGCGCTCTGGGCTCTAGGCTATTTGATAGCATCTAATGATATTCCAGAAAAATTAAGATATAAGGCTAAGGCTATGTTTGATAAGGCGTTAGGAATAAGTCAGCATATAAGTTCGCCAAGAGCAATATGTTTCTCTTTATTAGGATATCACTTTTACAACGATACTTATTCTACAGAAACCTCTAAAAGTTTAATCGTTTCTCTTTCAAATAATCTTGTTTCTCTTTTCAAAGAAAATACTATAGACGACTGGAAATGGTTTGAAAATTCTTTAACATATAATAATAGCAAGTTCCCAGAAGCTCTTTTTTATGCTTATCTAACAACAAAAGATAAGACTTATCTTGATGTTGCGCTAAAATCTCTTGATTTTCTAGTTTCAACATGTTTTGAGAATGATCTTTTTATTCCAATAGGACAAAAAGGTTGGTATTTGCGAGGTAATAAGCGCGCGTATTTTGACCAGCAGCCTTTAGAAGCATCTTCTATGGTAGAAACATTATTAGTTGCATATAAGGTGACAAATAACAGCGAATATTTAGATAAAGCAAAAAAAGCATTTCACTGGTTTCTTGGAAAGAATACATTAAAACAAGTTTTATATAATGAATCAACTGGAGGATGTTATGATGGTCTTGGAGAGTATTCTATTAATATAAACCAAGGCGCAGAATCAACAGTTTCTTATCTTCTTGCCAGAATTTCCCTTGAAGAGTTTGTTAAATAAGAATGGTACAAATAAAAAAAGAGGGAATTATTATAACTCCTTCTGATTTAAAGCCATCATCAACTGAGTTTGAAATAATTGGTACAGTAAATCCTGCGGCTATAAGGCTTCCTAATAACGATATAATGTTGTATGTAAGAGTGATAGAGAAATTAATCAAAGATGAAGATGAGAATAATGTTTATTCTCCAAGAATGATTGGCAAGAGTGAGTTTAAATATATTTTAGATAAGTTCCCAAAAAAGAACATAGTGGAAAAGAACCCTCTGGATATTATATTTCCCAACGGAGAAAAAAGATTGACATTCATATCTCATTTAAGAAGAGTAATTCTAGACTCAACTGGGCTTAAAATAAAATCAATAGATAATAAACCAAGTTTTTTTGGATTGTCTTCAGATGGAGAATTAGGAATAGAGGATCCGCGAATAGTTAAAATTAATGACTTATATGTTATGACATATGTTTCTTTAGCAAGGGAAACAAATGTTTGCACAAGTTTAGCACTATCCAAAGACCTAAAAACATGGCAGAGGAAAGGAATAATTTTTGAAGAGCAAAATAAAGATGTTGTGATATTTCCTGAATTAATAAATAATAAATACGTTTCTCTGAATAGACCTGAAGGAAGTTTTGAATTTAAACTACCGCATATTTGGATTTCTTATTCAAAGGATTTAGAAGGTTGGGGTAAGTCTAAATCTATTATACTTTCAGAAAATGACTGGGATTCTGATAAAGTTGGAGCTGGACCACCACCTATAAAAACAAAAAAAGGCTGGCTTTTGTTGTATCATGCCGCAATAGAAAAGCAAGATAAAAATAGTTTTCTAGTTAAAACACTAATGAATTTATTTGGTCTAGAAGATATAAAAGTAATTTATAGTGTTGGAGCCGCTCTCCTTTCTTTAGATGACCCATCAAAAATTATAAGCAAAACTAAAAATCCTTTATTCACACCAAGAAGAAAATACGAAAAAGGAGTGCTTGAAAAAAAGAAAGTGATATTTCCAACTGGTATCATTTTAGATAGAAATAAGGACTTATTGATTTATGCCGGCGCAGGCGATGTAGTGACTGAAGTAAAAGTAGTTTCTCTAGATGAGGTTATGAAACATCTTGAAAGAGTTTAATTATTCTTTAGAGTTTTTATGATGTGGGACATTAGTATATCAGATGGTAATTTCTTGTTGTTTATAGGAATATAAAAGTCCCCAATAAGCCTTTCTTTATCAGAAGATATAGAAATGCCAGACAGCTTAATCATTCCAATATCATTATAATTGTCACCTATAGTCAGAACATTCTCTTTTTTTAATTTAAGTAGATTAATAAGGAGGTTTAAACCTTTTGCTTTAGTTTGTATGTTCTTTATTCCAATATCATACGCTTCATCATTCCAAATACAATATAGGTCTTTTTCTTTTTGCATTATTTTTTCAATCTTTTCAACTCTTTTTTTGCAGTGAATTGTTAAAATAAATTCTTTCGGCTCGAATCCTTTGATGTCAGAATGTTTTATTATTCTTAATTTTTTTGTGACTTGGCTTAAATGGCTGAAACTATTAACGTTTTGGTAAATCTTACCTTTAAACCAGGTGGCACTTCCATTTTCATATGTAATGCTAACAATATCGAGTACTGACCTGAACATTTCCTGAAGCATATATAATCCTCTTCCAGAATTAATGTTAATATTGAATCCAAATCTATTTAATTTTTTAATTTGCTCAATTTGCTCATTTTTTATCTTTTTTATCCTGATTTTTAGCGTATCTCCATTTTGTTCAATATTTGTTCCTCTTGGGACTAGGATTCCGTCTACATCAAAAACTATTAGTTTTATTTCTTTTAACTCTTTACTTGTTAGATTATTAATTGGTAGTAATTTGTTAGATTCTGCCATAATCGTCCTCTAATCTTACTATATCATCCTCATAAAATTTCCCAAAAGAAATTTCAAGAATACTAACAGGCTTGCTAAAAGCCTGAATTCTATGGGCTTGTTTTCTATTAACATGTATTTCATCCCCTTTCTTAGCATTAAAAATTTTCTTACCAAGAGTTACACGTGCAGAATTGTCAAGAAAAACCCAGAGTTCATCTCTGTATTTATGATATTGAAGACTAAATCTCTGCTTTGGTTTTATAGTAAGTATTTTAACAGTTGATTTTTTATTGAGCGAAAAAATCTCAAACCCACCCCAAGGTCTTTTATCATATCTTTTCATTATTAAAATATGTGAAATAGCTTTATAATTCTTTTTAACTATACTAAAAATTTCTATTTACTTAAAAAATAGAAAAGAAGGAATATTGTTGCTACTAGGAGTATTGCTATTATTATCCATATAGTCAACTGTGCTTTTTTTATCATTTTGATTTTAGTAATCTGGCGTTTGTTATTTATATTCTTTTAGTCTAAAATGTTATCTCTTATTTATTTTTTGAACTGATAAGGTTTAAAAACTACTCGGTATAATTCTTTTTGAGCCTCAATCGTATAGTGGTTAGTATATGATAATAAATGGACGAATATAATTATTTTTCGGTCAAACTTCGGACAGAGGATTTATCTTAATTGTGTTGGTCAATAAAATGATTTAAATAGTTGATTTACCGTAGTAACTCTATGGAATCTAATTATGAAATATATCTAAAAACGGATTTAGAGATGTATACTGGTAAGTGGATTGCTATCTGTGATACTGGTGTTGTGGCGTTTGGAGATAATGCGAAAGAGGTTTATAAGGAAGCTCAATCAAAATTTCCTAACAAGAAAATAATGCTTGCTAAAGTGCCTGAGAAAGAATCTATGATTTTTTAAAATAGCAATATCTTTTAAATATAAATCAATAAAAAGACCTGATGGAAATCTTGTAAAAACTCCTTCTAGCCCTATAGGGTTTTTATGATTCAAGTTTAATATTTGGAAAGTATGGTTTACAACTAAGAACTATATAAACCAAAAGTTTATATAGTTAAACTATAAGTTTATATTTATGAGAAGCGGAAAAGATAATGAAATGCGGTTTGTTTTAAGCATCTTAAAAAGTCCTGAAAGCAAATACAATGCAAATAACTTAGCAAAGCATATTGGGATCAGTGCGATGGGTGCACTGAAAATAGCAAGGAAGCTTGAAAAAGAAGGAGTAATAAAACTGCGAAAAGTGGGAAATGCTAATATTTATAGTATTAATTTTGATAGCGAATATGTTTTACAATATATTAAATATTTATTAAAAAAAGAGTCAGAACAAGCTTCGGCATATGTAAAAAGATGGATACGGGAGTTAGATAAAATCAAAAAGGCAGAGGCAATGATACTTTTCGGGTCTGTATTACGAAAAGAAAGGGAAGCAAGAGACGTTGATGTTCTTATTATAGTACATAAAAATAATTTTGATGCTATAAAAGAAGATATATCTAAGATTAACATTATGAATGATAAGAAAGTACACCCAATGTACCAAACAAAAAAAGATTTGCAAAAACATATAAATGAGGAAAACAAAGTCGTATTAAATGCACTCAAAGGAATTGTTGTATCTGGAGAAGATATAGTCCTAAGCGTTTTGAAACAATGAGTCACGCAAAAAATAAAGTAGATTGGTGCCTGAAAAAAGCAGAGAAAGAAGTAAAGGAGCAAGGAAGTCATAGAGGCCTTGTTAAGAGCAAACCCGATAAAGAAAAAGCCTTTAAGTTTATTGGTAAAGCAGAACATAATTTTAAAGCTGCTGTCGAATTCTCAAAAATAGGATTTTCAGATTGGTCAGCAAGCGCATTTTTCTATTCTATGTATCATTGTTTTTTGGCAATATCTGCAAAGTTCGGTTACGAATCAGGAAATCAGGAATGTACGTTTGCATTGATAAAAAGTTTGGCTGAAGATAAGAAAATAGACTTAGACAGGGAAATAATTGAGAAAGTTGCTTCAATAGATATAAATAAATCCGAAGAAAACACAACAGGAGTTAAGATACGTGAGCAGTATCAATATGGAACTCAACTCTCGATAGATGAAGACCTCTACAAAGAACTTTTTGAACTAGCACAAATACTTTTGTCAAAAACAAAAGAGATAATCGAAGAATAAACATTTAAAAACGCCTTTTGCAACTATATTTGGACTGCCTCAATCGTATAGTGGTTAGTACATGTCCCTGTCGCGGACAAGACCCGAGTTCGATTCTCG
>JAUSKH010000044.1 GCA_030647095.1 Nanobdellota archaeon
ATAGCCAATTCTGTACTCGATATCCCCTTTATTCCATGAACTTTGATGAACAAGTTCTCCCTCAGTAGATTCTTTCCGTAACCTCTCAATAATAAAAACCTTTTCTGCTAAATTGCTTTGTGGTAAAAATGTCCAGGCTTCTCTGATAAAGAAGTGTTTCCCTTTTCTTCCAATATCTTTGACGCTTATAATATTGGTTCTCTTAAATTGTTCTTCTTTCTTTTTGATAAAATCTTGAACGTTCATAATGATAAATCAAAGTGTTTCATTTATTGACCATTCTAGCTTTTCTTCATTTCTATTGAAGCAAGGCTAATCGGTTTCTTTTCCTCTTTTCTGAAAAATTTAGCCATTACATGCATTGTATCAAAGTCATTAGATAGTTTGTTTAGGGATCATTATTTGTAAGTCGTTGTATATGCGGTTTGATAAATCTTCTTCAAAATTATAGAGATTTCCGGTAATATATGTCGCGTTTGCCATTATAAAGTCATCTTTTAAACCAGATAGACAAGAAAGATAATAAAGAACCAAACAGGGCTCATCTTTGCATATTTTCTGGATCATGGGAAGATTGTTATTAAGGAATTCGTATAGTGTTGCGTCTAAAAAAGTTAACGCTGAAACTTGAGTGTTAGAGTCAAGAATTAGGTCACCCCCTAACAAGACTTGTTCGAGCGATAGAGCTATGGTGGGTACACAGTTCGTATTATTAGTTTTCTTAAGTTGTTTAACGGCACTTCTAATATGTTTTTCAAGTGAGTTGACAGAATTAGGGCGTTTGCATTCGATATTGTAAGTAAAATTATTAGTTTGAAGTTGTAAGTCTGGATTTGGATCTGTAAGTTTTACGTTTAGACCCTTAGTAAAGAAGAAAGAGAACAGGCTTAGTTCAAATGTTGTATCCCGTGCCTTTGTATTGTTACTTGTTTCCTCTGAAAGTAAATATGTTCCTTTCGACAGATCAATTAGCTTTCCTTTTAGGATTCTCTCGTCTTGCTGCGATCCTTCGATAGAGTTAACTATGTTGCATATTTCCAGAACATAATATTGACTGTAATAATACTTTGCCCTGTCCTTTTGAATTAACTTACTGAATATATCCTTATCTAATTTTCTTGTTTTCTCGATCTCTCCTAAGTATGAAAAATATTTGCTTATACGGTTAGAGGAACTAAGGTTTAAATCAAATTTAAGATATAGCTCCCTAACTTTACCCTCATACTCAAGAAGATCAGAAAATTTATATCTCTTCATTATTCTATTTCATCTAAAACATTTTGCTTAAATGTTCCATCTACGTCAACCCTATCTTCAAACTCGAACACAGCATTAATGGATTCTGATAAAACTTGAATTAATAATTCTTTGGCTTTCCCATTTGCTAATCTCTGTAGATAGGAGGTAAGTACCCAATGATTAGATTTAGCCTCATTGTTTCGCGTCCCAATATAAGCACGAATATTCGATTGCCCTTCGACTATTGCTTTAAGTAGTCTTCCGTTTCCATCATGAACAAAGAGAGCTTCTTCCTCTTTAAACACAATAATTGGGTCAAGATGCCTTTGGTCATCCTCTGGGAACTCTGTTAGAGTATCCCTATTAATACGTTGAAGCTCAACCGGGTTAGCCTCAAAAAATGTTTTTACCTCAGATACAGATTTAGTATTGATTTGTAAACCATTAATGTTTGTGCAAAATCTTAAGTTAGCAATTGGCTGGTCTGTTATCAATCTCCATGTGTATTGCTGTGAAGTAATGTTTTTTGCAATGTCTTTTAGTTTATAACCCATCATCAACGAATCTACTAAATTCCAAAAATCTCTAATAATGACAATTTTACTAAAATCAGCCCACTTACGATCAACTTGGCTTTCAATTAAGCCTTTATCTAAATCAGGAAATAGCTTAATTATCTCGTGAACGATAAGCATTTTTCCTAACTCAACTCTAATAGGCTCTATTAATTGTGGACTGTATGACATAGTTTGTTGTGTTAGTTTATAAAAGTTCCAAGGTCTTAAAAACACAATTTAATATTGACTGCAATATACCTGTGTATTCTTGCCACAGAATTTTTTGGCTCTGTATACTGTGTGCAGAAAAGTTTCTCAGTCCATATGCCAATACAAAGTCTGATTCCAAAGGACCTAATACCCTTCCTTTAGTTGTCTTGTACTGCATACCACTTTTCCCGATCAGCTCTTTACACCACTTATTAAAATCAGCATCTCTACGCTTATTTACTTCCAATTCATCAAAATATTGTTGTTGGTTTATTTTTGAATTACCCCAACCTTCATGTTTCGCAGCTTCAATAAGATGTTTTGAGAACTCCCATCTTTTGTGTCCAGGATTGTTCCAGCTTTTAAGTAGACTATCCAATACAAGAAGTAGTGCAAATAGGGCGTTCGTAAAAATGAGAGGAGCCATTAAGTTATCTCCTACCTTGCTTTTGTGTAATCTTCTAAGATGCCAAATGCGGATTATAGAATAGACAAAAAGGTATTTAACCTCCTCACTAATATTCTTGTTATCCAGAAACTTACTTCTGAATTGATCATAAGTTAATTTTCCAGATCTTGTGGTTTGATAATGATCTTTATATTTACCCTGCTCTGATCCATTTCCATCAAGCCGATCACGCAAGAATCCAATCATTCCATCTACAAAAGGCTTAAAAAATTGGTTTGGTTTCTGATCATTAAGCGTTAGAAACCAATATCCTGGAGCCTCATCCCATTTAGGATTATTCTTTTTGTCCTCGTCCAATGCGTTATGCATGGACATCAATGCTGCATCGAAGTCATTTTGAAGTATTGAAGACACACCCGAAAAATAATAAGGAGTTCCTTTATGTAATTCCTTGGGTTTATTATCATCCTCCCATTCTTTAACAAAAGATAATATTTCTGTCCAAAGTCTGAATGATGTATCGTATTGTTGTCTATCAAGCAGAGTATGAGTTATTGCTGCTAAGTTATTAAAATAAGCATCACCCAGAGCTATTCTTTGTTTCTTATCAAAGCTCGAAAAGTTCTTTTTACTAACATCTTTGAATGATTCCGAAAGTTGAATTACACCTTTTGTAAAAAACGAGTGATAAAGATTTTTAAACTCATCAGTCATGTCGTCCCCAAGATCACTAAACCCCTCCACTATAATTGGTGTGATACCTAAGCTATACTTCTTTATTTGAACAATAGATTTCTTAGATTTTTTCATAACTATGTTTTGCCCAAACATAAGAGTTCATGCTATTCGACATACCTAAGTAAACCTCTTTACCTACAAGTTGACCTAATAACAAAAATGCAACCGATCGTCTATTGCCCTCGATTATCGTAAAGGGATTTTCTGTGTTATTCGAAACCAAAACAAGCCTCGTATCAAGATTTTCACCACTTTCTAGGAAGTCTACTTTGGACTTTATATCCTTTGATATTCTTATGGTATTTTCATCTGTAGAATTGTTATCAAGATTTTTAACTACTTTTTCAACTAAAAATGTGCCTTCAGAAATTTCCTTCCAATCACCTGAGGAAATAATATGAAGATTCTGAACGTCAGCTGGTTCTATCATAGCCAAATACCACTCTGTGTCAGAGGGTAAGGGATTTCTTATGTCCGATCGAAAATCATCACTTTGAAAATTCTCCACTGCCTTCCAGTGGTTCCAAACTTCATCCCCAGTTACATTTTTAATAATTTTCATAGTTAATCCTTGAGAAAATTTAAAAATTTTATGATATCTCCAAAAATCAGTTTATAAAACCGAATGTCCATTTGTAAGTATCCATTCTCATCAACCATTTTTCCAAAATGCCCTCTTTTAAGACGTTCTTTCTCGTTTTCTGATAATGGCTCATTAGTATAATGAGAAACTTTATTTCGGACAATTGATAAAGCATCAAAATAGGCTCTTGTTGCTTCCTTGTATTTTTTATCTGTTTCTAAATCCTCATAAACTATAATATTACTCAATACTGTGTTTAAATAATCCTGAAACTGTGGATGATTACCACCCAAATGTTCTATTTCTCTCAATTCTTTTTCAATGAGAGAGTTCCCTAAAAGTTTTTCTCTAATATTTTTTACAATCTTATCTATTTGCTTGGCTAATGATATTTCTATTGTTAAATTTCTACTTTTTATAAACTCATTTAATGAAGCCTGAACCGCGATATGAAGAGAGGCAAGACAGGTTCTGTGCATAAGTTGCAACTGAGAATTAAAAAAATCTTCATGGAACTCTTGAGGGTAATATGGATTTTTACCATTTAAGTAGAGAAGCAATGTAACCATAAAAATTTTTACTTCTCCTGACGCCGTATTGATAAACAGATGCATATTAGACCCCTCCTCTAATAATTCTTTTTCAATTTCCTCAAAATCCTTAATTCCTTGAAACAAGGTTTTTCTATATGAATCTTTATTTACTTTATTCTTCATTGACCCCTTTCTACAACTTCAATCTCCTCTAATATGTTATGCATACTTATTTATAACTTAATATGGTCAAGTAATCCTTTTCCGTTATCTTATTAGATCCTCCTTGGTAGGGTACCCAATTAATATTAGTTAATTTCTTCCTAAAAATAGGTTTGGAGAAAATTACTATATTCACAAGGTCAACTCTAAGTGTGTAAGGATCCAAAAACCAGCTTTTGGATTCAGCAGAGTCATCTCTATACGGAGAATTTTTCAATGTTGCTGCTCCAACAAAGACTTGGTTATCTTGACCCGTTAAATAAAACAAAACATAATCGCCAGCTTGCATTAGTTTTCTAAAAGGTGCTCGATGACTTAGTCCCCATACAGACTTTTCTTTTACCAAATATTCGAAAACATCTTTAGATTTTCTTTGTTTACTATAATCTGAGAAATCTGCGATTTGAAAGACGTAATAATTCATTTTACATTTTCATCAATAATGGTTTTTTCTTCAAGGGTAAGATTGTATAGCTTATAAATTAGTCGATCTATATCCTGTTTTAATTTACTAATCTTAGAAGAGTTTTCTTGTTCGTATTTATCATTTAGATCTTTTCTAATTTTAAGAATTTGGTCTACATAATTTATTATTGGTTGCTGTAGACTAAGATTTTCAAGTTTAGGAACATTGAAGTTATTTAAGTAATCAGGTTTAAATCTAAAATATCCATTTGCAAGTACGGTACCTGTATTTTT
This sequence comes from Nanobdellota archaeon, assembly GCA_030647095.1. GTDB lineage: Archaea > Nanobdellota > Nanobdellia > Pacearchaeales > GW2011-AR1 > UBA73. The sequence goes on from JAUSKH010000044.1 coordinate 5,191, forward strand.
TAGGTAAAACCAAAGTAATTTCGAGTTCATTAATCCTAATAAAAATCTGTAATCTTCTTTTACTGATTCTTTCTTTATGTAACCGTAAACTGTTGTTGTCTGATAGAATTCTCCATCTGGATCGTAACTAAAATTGCAACCTAACGATACATCTGGAGAAACTAGTTTCTCTTTTGAAAAGAAGTTCATATTTTGAGGTCTGCTATAACACCACCACTCATCTTTAAAGATTCCATGCTCTCTTTTTTGTAATCTATCCTTGTTTTTTTCTAAATATTTGTATGCTCTGGGAAATACTTTAGAAATATAATCTATATTCATCAATCGATAGGAATCACCTTTGTATAAGTACGGAAAAATAATTTGTGTATTTGGATTTAGTTTCATATAACCATGAACGTCTTTGCCTAATAAAAATGGCTTTAAAAAATCTTTTTCAATCTCTACTTCCTTATTTAGAGCTTTTGAAAACAGAGTTACTAATTCATTTTTTTCTTGTATGTACGTTAGAACGAAAACCTTATCGTCGCTAGTAGCTATACCCTGAAAAATCTTAATGAAAACGTCCTTTACTTTGAGAGGTTGCTCTGATAATTTTTTGAGGACTTTACCAATATTTGAGTCGGTTAAAACCCAAGGATTCTCGTCTAATGATGAGTTATCAATAGAGTTATAGTTGTCTCTTGTTAACTGATTTAAAGCTTCTTCAAGCTCTTGAGTGTCTAATAAATCTTTAGCAAACTCAAAGTATTCTAGTGATTTATTCTGTTCCTTGGTAAGCCAAAGTAGAGAGGTATAATTTGACGCGTTAAAAACTTGATGCGCACCGAACGAAATCATTTTTTTAGCACTATTATTGCTATGGATTATCTTACGAATGCCAATTCCAAAGGCAGAATTAACCCACTTGTGAGGTAATATGAAGTTTAGAATACCTTTTAAATTAAGTAAACTTAAACCTCTCTCTAGAAAAAGTATATATAGATCAAATGCTCCTGTAGCAGATTTATAAAGCTGTTTATATTTTTGAGCTAATTCGGGATCCTCCTTTTGGATTCCTTGTATTCTTAAATAAGGAGGGTTTCCTATAACAACATCAAAACCACCATTCTCAAAGATCGCATTAAAATTTAAATGCCATTCAAAGTGATCTGTATCAGAAATATCCTTTAGCTTATTTAGATTCTCCAATTTTTGTGTAAGTTTATTTTCAGTTTCATTAAATGATTGTTGAATTGGACCTTCATCCTCAAACAACTTAGCTTGCGCCTTATAACCCAAAATCTGATCCCATATTTTTTCTTTTTCCTTCTGATTTCCATAATTTATAAGTATGTGAATTAGTGAATTAATTTCCAGTCTTTTTTCGGCCTTTTTAGAAGAATTAACTTCAGAATAGTAATTATCCTTTAAGTCTTTTAATTGATTAATGATTTCATTCTTTTTATGATCGGTACTTTGGGCGATTAAAGTTGGAGAGTAAAGTTCTATTAGGCTATTTCCGACCATAATCTTATAATCAAGGTTAGGGAGAGGTTCTATTTCCTCAAGGTCGTAATCAACAACCAAAGACAACCACAATCGAAGTTTAGCAATTTCTATTGCACCCGGATCAATATCAACACCATAGATACAATTCTGTATTGTCTCTTTTTTAATCTGATATTCTGTTACACCTTTATTGTGAAATGCTGATAACAACAATCTCGCCCTTACAATTTCCTGTAACATTCCGACAAGAAAAGCTCCTGAACCACATGCTGGATCGACTATTTTAATATTTCTTAAAGCACCTTCAACTTGTTCTTCCTCATCATTATGAAACGAAACTAAACCACCATCCCACTTCAAAAGGTTTACTATAAATTCGCTTTTCACGAATGGGACTTCTGTAGTCAAGTAATTTATTAAACTCTCTCTACACATATAATGAACAATCTCACGAGGCGTGTAATATGTTCCTTTACCTTTACGCAGATTTTCTTCAATTAAGTTTTCAAAAACCTTTCCCAACATCTCAGGGTCAACTGCAACCTCTTTTTCCAGTGGCTCATCTTCTCTTACAGTAAAGTTATAGCGATCAAAAATATCAAACATCTGTTCGAAGATTCTATTATCCAGGTACATCAGGCTATTCTCCCAGTCATACTGAGGGTCAAATAGTCCTCCATTTAAGAATGGAATTTTTGATTGAAAGTACTCTGAATAACTTTTGTCAACTTGATTGCTTCTTTGATTATTTAAGGTGTCATAAAATAGTTTTTCCAGATAATTGTTAAAAAAATTCTTGCTTTCCTGAATACTCTTGTCAAATAAATTCCTAAGGAAATTTTTGTCTCCTTCACCCCATGATTTACCTTTTGGTACACCCAGCCAACCTTTTTTCTGTAAGAAGTAAAGAAAGACAATTTGTCCCAGTAGTTTTTTGGCAAAATTGTCTGTATTTATATTATTTTTAGTAGCCTCATTTATAAAGGTGTGATTTTTCTTTAACTCAACCACTAAGCCTTCAAAGAGCTTTCTATATTCTTCAAAGAACTCTTTGGTGACTTTTTCAACACTAAATGCTTCTTCAATTTGAGCTAATGATGGGTTTTGTGTTGTTTGTTCAAAAATCTTAAATAGCTGATTCTGGGCAGTATGAGTTGGTTCATCTTTACCAACTAGGAAGGAGTATCTTTTAGCAGGTGAAAGCTCTTCTTTGGTTTTTCCGTTTTCATCGAACTTATATTCAACTTTAACTAATGATAATCTCCAAGCAGGGAAATCATCAGAATAAAACGCTACTAACGCTCCATCTATCCAATGGTCTTTTAAATACTGTGCAATTAAATTTCTTTGCATAGTTCTTGCTTGTTCAAGCTTATTACCAGTTTTTAATTTTACATCGAGTACTTGGATCTTTTTACCAAACTGATCAATGAACTCACCTAAAAATAAAAAAGAATCTATATGATTTGAATATTGATTTGTCAGAGGAACCGCACGTTCAGAAAGGTCTATTTGGTTGAAGAATTCTAGGGTAAACTTTTTAAATCTACTTCTCTCATACTGTTTGGT
>JAUSKH010000047.1 GCA_030647095.1 Nanobdellota archaeon
TGATACAAATTAACAGGGGAAAAAGTCGAAACGCACGCACCATTAATACACGCATAAAATAAAGGACAAGTATAAGATTCAGAAGTAAGGCTAGCAGCATTTGTAGGACTTCCACAATAATATTCGTGCACAATACCACTAGATTCACAATAATCCATAAGGGTGTTCGCTCCTGCAACTGCAGTCCCTTTTAACGTATAATCCTTCCCACCGTCGCTATCAGAACACGTTCCTGAATTATCACAAACAGCTGCATACGCACACTGATTATTCGGAAGATTTTGAGTACAGGTCACCGCGCTTTGAAGCCAACTTTGCGGTACTGCAGGACATACATATTTCAATCCTAAACAAGACTTTCCTCCTAAAGAATTACATTGGCTATTTCCAGTTGTTGTTATACTATTCTGATTAAATCCTCGTATCAATGAATCAGGGAAGGACAAAGTAGGAAGTAAAATACAAGAACTACCAATACATGAAGAACCAGAGGCGCAAACATTTACCCCACTCCATTCCAAACATGAATCAGCATCATAATTCCCGCATGTTTGATAACCTGTAGTTCCGCTACATTGCCTAGAACCAGTAAAAGAACATTCATTCGTGCAAGAAAGCACAGGATTGCATTTCCCACCATCACATCCGTAATCACAATAAACTTTCGCACTCCAAACACCATCAGGACTACCAACTTGAAGGATTATCCTTGGATCACTCACTGGGGAGCATAACTCTTCAATCAAATAACAATTAGACCCAGTACAACTATTGACAAGTAACGTTCCCTGTACACACTCATCATCCCAAAGATTCCCAGAAGAACTTAGTATCGAAGTAGCCGTATTCAAACCAAAACCATCAGGATCATTACAAGTATACGGTGCAGACGGATTACATTGTCCTGTTCCAGAATTACAACCGTAAGCACAACTTGCAGTATTAAACCATTCCAAACATGAATCAGCGTCATAATTCCCACAGGTTAGCTGATCTGATCCAGAACATTGATTCTGACCTGTAGAAGAACATTCGTTTGAACACGAAGAAGAGCCACAACTCTGCGCAGTAAACTGCACTGGATTAGAATTACCAACGCCATTATTTATCCATGCATAATAAGAATTACCAGGAACAAGACTCAAAGGATTTACTCCACCATTGAAATAAACTTCACTCTCGCCGTTAACAGAAGTATGAGTCGTTCCCGTTACTAATGTATCCCAAAAATTACCAACAGGAGCTCCACTAGACCACCCTTGAGAAATACCAATTGCATAATTATTTCCTCCAGGAGTACCCGGCCAAGTACCTGACCAGCCAGCACCATGCCAAGCCAAATATATAGCAGAATTACTACCACTACAAACAGGATTAAAAACATCAATAGTCGCTGCAGAAGAGCTACAGATGTTTATTTTATAACAAATCAGATAATCACTTATGCCATCTGCCCCCTTATAAGTTCCTGCAGCAATATAGCCAGAACTACATGCAACTGTTGGAAAAGTTGCTGTCTTTAAAACATAATAAACATTTAATTGACCTGAATCATAACATAACTGCCAATTTGTCCCATCGGGAGCACGATAAGTACCTGCCTGACTGTTTGGACTACAAGAAGAAGATTGAGGGACAAACAGCGCTGTAAATGTACCCTTTTTACAAAGTCTCCACGTATTACCGTCGGCAGCAACTAATCTTCCAATCTGCGCATCGCTTCCACAATTTAAAGAATCAACAACAGAGTAAAGAGAATCTGTACAAATAGGACTCAACTGCACTCCATCACCCCGTAATCTGCTAATTAAATCACCAAACCACGAAGCAGACACAAAACTGACACTCAACAGAATAAACGCTAGAAATAGTACACTTAAAACAGAAATTCTTCTAGTTTTCATTTGTCCACTTCTTTTCCCGCATTAATCAATGGGAGCATCAAAAAAATTGCACACTCCTTTATTATCATAATCTTATATATGAAAAGAATTTAAAAACTTATTGGATGTAAAAAATTTCTATTCTATTATTTCTTTTTCTGCTGCCGTTTAACTTCTCTTTTCCTTCTTGATTTTCTGACTGTTTTTCTCATATCTTACCTAAATATAATAGATTTTTAAATCTACCTTTTAACAATTTTCTCTCTTTCTCCAGTTAAATTAATAATGCTGCTCGGCTTGCCATCTATCCTTCCTTCATCTATAATATAATCAACACCCATTGTAATCTTAGGGTTTATTTCTTTTACCTCCTTCATAAAATTACTTCCAGAAAGATTTACAGAGGTGGTTACAAAAGGAACCCCTGCTTCTTTTACAATTTCACTAATCCAGTGATCAGGAATCCTAATTCCAATGCTATCCAAGCCAAGATTTATTTCTTCTGCAATCGCCTTTCCATTTTTAAGTTTTAAAATGAAAGTGTATGGTCCAGGCAAAATTTTTAGCCACTTTCTGGAGTTTTCATTTAATAGGCAATTTTTTTCAACCCAATGTATATCTGGCACAATAACAGAAAAAGGTTTACCGTATCTATTTTTAATCTTCCTTATCTTTTCTACATTTTTAGGAATTAAAGCATTACACCCTAGCCCATATATAGTATCAGTCGGATAAACAAAAATCTTTCCCTTTCTTAGTTCCTTAATAACAAAATTTCTATCTTTATTAACATCTTCCCTTAATAATAGCTTCATCTAAGTAAGAATATAATATACTATTTAAAATTAACAAAAAGAAAAAATTCAAACAGAATTAAAATATAAAATAAAAATAAAATTTTATGTTTAGTCTCTTGCTAAGCTGAATACATTCTTTATAGCTACAATTATTGTAGCTGGTACAAACAATACTAGGAGCGCTTGTAAGATGTTGCTTAGTATAGGTACACCGTCGGTTACACTCTGTCCTAAGGCTCCTGCAATTATTAAAACAGCGCCAGACATAAGGAATGGACCTACTTCTTTATCAGCAATGTTCAATAGTCCAACAATAATACCGATTATCACAAGGATATATATTAGTGTCTGATTCAAAGAGCCTAAGAATCCAAACACTACGGCGAGGATTACACCTATTAAAAAAGCCCAACTTCCTATCAAACTTCCTGCACTTTTACCTTTTGCCATATCACCCTCCTTTTAATACTAATATACCTTTTTCATTATTTATATACCTTTCCTTAAAGCCCAAATTAATTTTTTATTTTTAGGATTCCAGTAGCTCTTTTTATTGCCAAATTGGGTTTAATACCCCGCAGCTCTGCTGCGTCGTCCGATTTGGCGATTAGAGATTTCCGTCTTGAAACCGAGCGGAATACCCCATCAGCTTGCTGTGGGATAGCGAAGGTTTAGGAAATCTCTTTATTTCTTTAATTACAAATTCAATATCTCTTTCACTTAAATTTTCATTCAGAGTGATTCTTATTGAACCTAAAACATCCTTGTCTTTTACACCTATTGCTCTTAAAACGTGATCTTCTTTTTCTTTCTTGCTATCACAAGCACTGCCAGCAGAAACATATATTCCTCTCTGAGACAAAAATACGACTAGCGAATCAGATTCTATTCCAGAAAAAGAAACATGCACATTATTATAAATCCTGTTTTTCTTTGAACCATTTATCTTACCTCCAATTTTCTCCAGATTAGCAATCAGCTTATCTCTCAATTTTCTTATATTTTCTTTGTTAATTTTTTTAGATAAAGAAAGAGCCTTAGCAAATCCAATTATAGCAGGAACATTTTCTGTACCGTTTCTTATCCCTCTTTCCTGCCCGCCACCAAATATAACTGGGGATATTTTAACACCCTCTCGCACATACAAACATCCTACTCCCTTCGGTCCACCGATTTTATGTCCAGATGCAGACAATAAGTCAATATTCATCTTTCCAACATCAATATTTAATTTTCCAAAACTCTGAACAGCGTCGGTGTGGAATAAAACTTCTTTCTTTCTGCATATCTTTCCAATTTCTTCAATATTTTGTATAGTTCCTATGATATTATTCACATGTATTATAGAAACAACCAGCACATCTTTAGCATGTTTATTAAGCACATCATGCAAAACATCTATCTTAACACACCCCCCACAATCAACAGGAATTTTTATTATTTCATATCCAGAAGTTTTCAAAAATTCACAAGTCTCCAACACAGCAGAATGCTCTATAGAGCTAACAACTATTTTCTTCTTTTTGAGATAAGCCCTAGCAAGTCCTTGTATAGCCAAATTGTCCGACTCAGTTCCTCCAGAAGTAAAAATAATCTCCCAGGCTTTTGCGCCAATCTCTTTTGCAATAACTTCGCGCGCTTTATTCAGGACCTTATTAGCATTTTCACCAAGTTCATGGAGAGATGAAGGATTTCCATACTCCTCTGTAAAATACTTTTCCATCTCTTTAACTACTTCTTTTGATACTTTAGTTGTAGCTGCATTATCCAAGTATAGTTTTATCCTTCTCATCAACAACACATAGAATTATATTTTTTATATCTGCCTATAGAGACCATATATCAACAGCTATAAGTTTATAAGTATTCAATTGCTTTATCTAACATACAAAAATGGGAATTGAGTTAAATCCCACCTTCAATGAAAACCAACTCCTTTATACACGAGTTCTTACCAATATTGCAAAATATCGCACAGGAGCGATTGAGAAAGAATCCATCGATTTACAGCACACATTAGATGTGAATTATAATCATGGTAGGCATCTAACTGCCGAAGAGCAAATACAAAGGCAACAAATTCTAGATAACATACATACGTTGGATGAGCGAGCACTGTTAATCAGGCGAGAACTTGCTCCCGAAGAAGGCCCATACACCGCAACTCACAGATATTGAACTGGACCCATCGGGAATCGAACCCGAATCTCATCGACGCGAACGATGAATATTACCATTATACTATGAGCCCAAGCAAATAAATAAATTCTTAAAAAGTTATAAACCTTCTTGCATCAATATAACTGTGCTAAAGTAAAGCTTATAAAGAAGCTATTGTCAGGAATTCTATAAACCTTATTAAAAAATTACAATGAAAATAACACCCTTAGGAGAAAGAGTAGTAATAAAGCCTCTCGAGGCTGAAGAAAGAACTAAGTCAGGCATATATCTGCCAAAATCAGAAGAGAAAAAGCAAGGCGAAGTAATAGAAGTAGGCACATTCAAAGATGGCAAATCACTTCCTTTAAATAAAGGCGATAGAATCCTTTACGGAGGATATAACTCAGAAGAATTCGAGATCAATGGACAGAAAAATTTAATAATTGAATTTAAAGATATTTTAGCAAAAATAGAAGGATAAAATGAGCAAACAAATAATATTCGACGAATATGCGAGAAAAGCCTTATTGAAAGGCATAGACAAAGTTGCAAACACAGTAAAAGTAACTCTCGGTCCGAAAGGAAGAACAGTTATCCTAGACAAAGAATCTTCGCCTCTTATAACAAACGACGGAGTCACAATAGCAAAAGAAATAGAACTCAAAGACAAATTTGAAAATATGGGTGCAAAACTAGTAAAAGAAGTTGCTTCACAGACACAAGATAAAGCCGGAGACGGTACTACCACAGCCACTCTTCTTGCACAATTAATGATCACTGAAGGTATAAAAAATATTGCAGCAGGCGCAAACCCAATAGAAATAAAGAAAGGTATCGAAGCTGCAACAATAACAGTAGTTGAATACCTAAAGAAAAAATCAGTAGAAGTAAGCAGTAAAGAACAAATAGCACAGGTTGCAACAATTTCAGCAAACAACGACGAGAAAATAGGAAGTTTAATTGCTGAGGCAATGGAAAAAGTAGGAAGCAAGGGCGTTATTACAGTTGAAGAAGCAAAGAGCATTGAAACGAATCTTGAATTAGTTGAAGGAATGCAGTTCGATAAAGGCTATGTTTCTCCATATATGGCAACCGATCAGGAAAAAATGGAAACTTCCTATGAAAATCCTTACATTCTTCTTACAGATAAATCTATTTCTAGTGTAAAAGAATTAGTTCCTGCTCTAGAGATTGTTTCTCAAGAATCACGTCCTCTTCTCATAATTGCAGAAGATATAGAAGGAGAAGCACTCACAACAGTCGTAATAAATCTACTTCGCGGAGTAATAAAAGCCTGCGCAGTTAAAGCTCCAGGTTATGGAGATGAAAAGAAAGAATTGTTAGAGGACATAGCAGTTCTTACAGGAGGCAGAGTAATAAGCAAAGATAAGGATGATAAACTCGAAGAAATAACTGTCCAGGATTTAGGATCAGCTGCAAAAGTAAAAGTAAACAAAGAAGAAACACTCATTATAGAAGGAAAAGGAGATAAAAAAGAAATAGAAAAGAGAATAAAAGCAATAGAATCAAGAATAGAATCAGAAAATTCAGAATATATGAAAGAAGATCTAAGAAAGCGTTTGGGAAAATTAAGCGGAGGAGTCGCAGTCATTAATGTTGGAGCAGCAACAGAAACAGAATTAAAAGAGAAAAAAATGCGTATTGATGATGCTCTTCACGCAACAAAAGCAGCTGTTGAAGAAGGAGTTATCACCGGCGGTGGAGTCACTCTTTTACATGCAGCAAAAGAATTAGATTCTCTTAAAGTCAATGGAGAGCAATCAGTTGGTGTGTCAATAGTTAAAAAATCTCTAGAAGGTCCATTAAAACAAATAGCAATGAACGCGGGCAAAGACGGTTCAGAAGTTCTTGCAAATCTAAAAGGAAAGCCAGAGCATGTAGGCTATAATGCAAGAACAGATGTTTATGAAGACCTTTTCCAGGCAGGCGTTATAGACCCAACAAAAGTAGTTCGTAATGCTTTGCAAACCGCTGCAAGCATTTCTGCATTAGTATTAACAACGGAAGCCCTTGTCGCCGACCTAGACGAAGACAAGGATAAGGAAACAAGACCTGAAATTATTATTTAATCAACTAATCTGCCGTAAAACGACAAGGTTTATATAATACTTTTACTAGCAGTTAATATGATGAAAGAAGGGTTGTCTAGTTATTGTAATTATTGTGTTTCTTATTCTTTAGTTAGTTTTTTAAACCTTGCAAATCCTCTAAATTTAAACTATTGAGCAAAAAAATGGAACTTAAACAAAGCATACCAGAACTATCTAGCTTTATTCAGAATAAAGAGCAAGAAATATTAGCCATTGCTCAACAGAATACAAAAGAAACTGTAGAAAAAGAAATGGCCTTGCTTGATTTTGAACTATTGTTATCTGCAAATCTCTCTGAAGGAAAAGAAAAAGAGCTTACTGAAAAATCTAGATTATTAAGAAAAGAATCATGGAATGAACTTTCTCAAAAATTTAATGGGAATTATGATAAAATGAACAAGTTTTTAGACAACTTTTAATTATCTTTTCCTACGCCCCTTGCTCCATTTCTTTTTTCTGTAATCAAAAACTTTTCTTAATTCTCTTGAGATAATAGCATCAAGAGAAGGCAAACTAGCTCCGTCCATTCCTAAAAATGTAGCACAAATCCTAAATGCTTCATCTGTCGATATTACCTTATTAATCCCTCTTTTCTTAAAACTCAACACAATAATTGAATCTGGTTTATGGCATTCCAAATAGGTTTTTCTCATCCGCTTTAATTTTTCATTTGATTCTTTTTCAAATTTATTAACTTCATCTTCAGGAATAAAGTCATAGATAACATTAATGTTGTGTTTCCTTATAAATTCCTTGGCTTCTTTTCTAGCTTCTTCCATATCAATATTATTCTTTTTCTTAATATATCTAGCTAGCTCAAAAACACAAATCTTATTTGTAAATATCAAATCTCCGAATCTGAAGATTCTTGATTCTTCATATTCAAAAAGCATCGGTTGATCGTATAATTTGATAAAGACATTTGTGTCTAAGCCGACTCTTCTTTTTCCACTAAATATACTTTGCCTTCTAATCCCAATCATCCCGAAATTTTTTTGTTTTTCACTTCTTTTCATAATTTTTATCTCCTCTTTGTTGAATCGTTATTAAATGTGTTGAGTGCATTTTAGTTTTTCACTTCTTTTGATAACAAATTACCTAGAATATTTAATATTAAAAATGTTTGTTAACAAAAATTAATTCTATATCTTTCTAATTATAACTGAAGATATCCAAAGTCCCTATGTTTATTGTCATCTATATCTTTTTCCTCCTTTCAAATTTATGTTTAACCGATCGATCTTATTTCTATATTTAAGCATTTATTTATTAATCTGCAAATCTTTAAATAATCTTATTCATCCATTTTTCCATGGACGATTTTACAGCTAAAAAAATAGGTGAAGTGCTCGCCATTGCACGCATTGGTCAAGAAACGCTTGAAAAAGGAAGAGAATCCTTTGATAAAATATTTGGAATTAATTTTATAGATAAATACATTAGCGAAAACTCACTTCATGCCAGAGCGTTGGAAGACACTGCAGATGCATATCCAGAAGTAAAAGAAGTTATTCTTAACACAGCAGAAACAACAACAAAAAAATTGAATGAAATGCGCGACTTATACATTAACAATAATTGGAATAATCCAGAATCCCTTGTAGAATGGCTTAGTTTTCTTGAAGGCGCAGCAATCGTTCGTTGGTATCTAGTGCAAGGCGCAACAGAAAAAGCCGTAGTAAAACGTGTCGCTCTTTTTTCTTCTTCAGTAATTGAATTTCACGAAAAATTTCTCATGAAAATTGCTTTCAAGCTTAAAGAAACAGCCCCTCCCTCAAAAGAAAGCGTTATTACAAATTAATTGAACTTATTAAAATAAATTATATAATTGGAAGTACATCTTCTAATCTTAATATCTTTTCTATAATTTCACAACCTTCATAATCTGAATTAAAACTATACATCTCGCTACCAGGTAATGGAACACACTGCTCCATATGTGGACTGTTTGGAATATAATCCACACCCAGAACATTATACACTTTGTAACCCTGTATATCTCCATTTACCCTTAATAATGGACCTATAAGCCATAATGAATCTTTACGAGGTTCTTCTAAAATCCCAAGATAGACCCATGCAGGTGAAAGTTCTCGGGTATTACCTACATATGTTTTACTTGTCATTAGTAAAGGTTTACCTATATAGTTTCGTAAGGTTCTTTCATCATTATCTATTTCTTTCATATGAATTCACTAAGAAATGTATTTTTAAACTTTACTGTAAGTATAATCAAATTTCTTTCAGAATTAAATAAACCAGCTTAGAACAAAAAGACCTACAGCAACAATCACAGTTAGAGCATACCAGACCTTATTCCAGGCTAGAACTTTCACACCATCAAACGGCATTACAGGAATCATATTAAACGCAGCCAATAACGAATTAATAGCAAAACCTACTTTTGCTGACTCTCCAACAATTCCTCCCGCGCTAGCAACAAGGAAAATCAATAGAAAAATTATTGACAATACAATATTAGTCATAGGTCCTGCTAATGAAATTTTTCCATTTTTATCTTTATTAATAAATCCTCCTCCAATAAATACAGCACCAGGAGCAGCAATAATAAATCCAAAAAGTGAAAATAACAAAGAAAGCCATAACATAGGATAAAACGCCCTAAACTCAGCCTTCAATCCATAAGACTGTGCAACATATTTATGCATTAACTCATGAAGCAAAAAACCAACTCCTGCAGTTAGGAAAGCAATTACAAAAGCAACAATAAAACCAGAATTTAAAGAAATTAATGCCTGATAACCGCCAGCAAAAAGAATCGCAAAAGCTAAAGAAATAATTATCCCCGCATAAAACAAATCTCTTTTTTCTATTCTTGAGAATTTCATATTTATCTAAAGATGACTAAATTTAATCCCTATACCTTCTAAACACTTTTCTATCAACACACCACATATCAGGTCCATTCAAGAAAACAGAAAGGGCTCCTAGCATTAATCCAAAATCACGTATAGACACTTCGTTATACCCTAAAGTTGCCAAAATTCCAAGCAGATGCAAAACAGCTATAGCAGAAACTATTCTTGTAAACAAGCCTAATAGGAGTAAGATACCAAGAGTAAGGTCAAAAACACCATTAAACAATATAAATGTAGTCGGCACAATATAATTACTGATTCCTACAGGCAAATACCCCAACCAAGAACTGGGATCAGTAATCTGGCTTATCCCAAATAATAGAAAAACAATACCAACACCATATCTAACAGACATTGGCGCATAAAACTTCATTTTTTCTAGTAATGCCATATTAGTTAATTAGAAAATATACAACATAATCTCATATTTAAACTTTCTGAAGCTCTCTTTTTCGTTATATAAATTAAAAATAAAATAAAAAAATAAAACTCTTTATTACAATTTAGATTCAATAATCTTCTTCATTTGTGCATAAGAAACAGCACCGGAAACTAATTCTCCGTTAACAAAGAATGCTGGTGTTCCCTGAACTCCTGCAGCAACTCCTTCCTGCATTTCCTTATCTATTCTTGCATCATACTTCTTTGAATCCAAACATGAATTCAACTTTGTCATATCAGCTTTAAGAACCTTAGCTAAATCTTTCATCTTGCTTAAGTCTTCAACATCAGACTGATGTGCAAAGGCAGCATTGTGGAATTTCCAGAATAAATTCTGATCATTCAAGCATAAACCAACTAAGAAAGCAGGTTTACCTCCGCTATGCCCATAAGAAAATTTGTAAGCAAATCTAACTTTTCCTGTAGCTACATAATCCTTCATGATTCCAGGAACAGGTGCTTCCCAACTAGGATCTCTTTGCTTCATAGATGCAACCACATCAAGAGCGTCTCCAGAAGCAGCTCCACAGAAGGGGCATGAAAAGTCTGAAAATTCAATAATCGTTACAGGAGCATTTTTATCTCCAATTACAGGACTATCTCCAATCTCAACTTTTGCTAAAGGTGGAGTTGGTAATTGTTGAGCTCCATTATTCACCACATTAGCTGTAGTAGGACTATTAGTATTAGTATCTCTTAAAAAGAATACGAACCCTCCTATAACAAGAAGAGCAGCAAGCACAAATGTAGAATATTTCCACATATCACTTTTCTTAATAGTGATAGTTTCTTTTACATTTTCTTCACTCATTATAAACATCCCCCTTTCATTTTTTGAATATTCTCTCCACAAATTTCTTTTTTCATACAAATCCAATAAAACCCTTATTTAAAGATATTTCGGTATTATGATTGTTTATTATCAATACCAACAACTTCTGTAATATTTTTATATCTTTCTTCTTTCAGCATTTTTACTATGTTTCTATTAATCTCACTTATTAACTGTGGCCCGTTGTAAATCATCCCAGTAATCAACTGGACTAAATTAGCCCCAAGTTTAATTTTTTTATATGCGTCATTTGCTGAGAAAACACCTCCAACACCCACAAGTACAAACCCATAATTATTCTCTTTATTTTTCTTATAAACATATTTTAATAATTCATTAGCTTTCTCTTCCAAATATTTTCCAGACATTCCTCCCTTGGAAAAATCATGTTTTTTTGTAAGATTTGTGCAGACAATACCTTTAATTCCATATTCATAGGAAATATTCAAAATTTCATCGATAGTTTTTCTATTTAAATCAGGAGAAATTTTAAGAAATATAGGCTTATTAATCTTAATTTTTCCAACTTCCGTAATTAATTTCCTATATGCCTCCACTCTTGTAAATGGTTGACCTCCATAAGTATTTGGGCAGCTAATATTAATGGTAAAATAGTTTCCTATATCTTTTAATTTTCTTAAAGAATAGATATAATCCTTTATTGCATTATTATCAATTGAATTCTCTTTACAGTTTGTATATGCAATACTAACACCAAAAGGGATATCGTACCTTTTTCCCATTAACTTTTTTTTAATTGCATCAGCACCAATATTATTTAGGCCAAGATTGACCAAAAGGCTATTTCTCTCAGGCACTCTTTTTAATCTCACTCCATTATTCCCTTTACATTCTTTTGCAGTTATACTGCCAACTTCAACAAAACCAAACCCAATATCACCCATTATATCTATTAATTCAGCATTTTTGTCAAATCCAGCAGACAACCCAATAGGATTCTTAAAATGAATCCCTAGAATATCCTGCTCAAGCATAGGATTTTGATAATTAAATAAGGCAGAGGTTACTTTTTTAGACAATTTGTACGATCCTAAAGACTTTCCAATCTTTACAAAAGAATTATGGACTTTTTCAGGCTCGAAAGAAAAACAAACAGGTTTTAGAATTTGTTTGTACAAAAAACTTTCAACATTATACTTTAAACTAACTTTTTCCATGTCTATTAGAAATCTTTTCATTTAAAATACTTTCTCTATCAGTTTATTTTATTGCTCGAAATGGGTCTTATACCCCGTAGCTTGCTACGAGTTTTCGTCGTTCCCATTTAGAGGCTTAAAGAATACCCCATAGCTTGCTGTGATTGGGATTCTTTATTGCCAAATTGGGTTTAATACCCCGCAGCTCTGCTGCGTCGTCCGATTTGGCGATTAGAGATTTCCGTCTTGAAACCGAGCGGAATACCCCATCAGCTTGCTGTGGGAATAGCGAAGGTTTAGGAAATCTATTTATTTTTTCTTAATCCAAGAACTATTAAAACAATTCCTATTAAAATATAAATACCTATTATAAAATGATTATAAAAGATAATTATTCCAATATTAGAAGAAACCTCATAATACTCTTGTCCAGATTCAACAGGAACTTTAATAAAATATGCCAATATCAAGAATACAAGCAATCCAATTCCAAGCCAAAAATAGACCTTGTTTTGCATCTTTAATTTCATGGTGGATACTAAAATGTACTAACATTTAAATACTCTACGTAATATTTTTAATACTGAAGAGAGTGAATAAGAATGGGAAAAAAATGTATTTATTGCAAAACTCAAATAGAAGATAAATCTGTAGTTGATGTTTGTCATAGGTGCGGTGTAGGAGTCTGGGGCGAAAAAATGTTCAAAGCAATTATTGATAACATGGAAGGCGCCCGCGACACCGGCGATCTCTACCAAGGTTCTGTTACAGATACATTTAGGAAATAATTAACTTTATTGATATATAGTCAACGACATTAATATTTCCCTAGTTTGTCGTTGACTTATTAGGGAAAGACTTATGTCTTTCACTATAGACTATTTATCTTTAAATCTCTTTCTTATCAAGCTTTAAATCTTATCAGGATAAGCTTTATAAACTACTCTTCTCAGGTAAATATATGTTAACCCATAAGAGAGCAAAGGATAGGGGAAAGGTATCATTTACCAAGTTTTTCCAGAAGCTAAAGCTGGGAGATTCAGTAGCAGTAGTCAGAGACCTTGGTTTTCCATTTGGTTACTCTAACCGTCTACAAGGCAGAACAGGAAAGGTAATTGAAAAGCGTGGTTCAGCGTATTATGTTGAAATAAAAGATCTTAATAAGCCTAAACGCTATGCTCTAAGGCCTATTCACTTGAAAAAAATAGAGGATATAAAATGATACTTGAAAGACATCCACAAACACTAGCAGAAGTTCAGGCTATTGTTTTAAAACTAGATGAAAAACAACCACTTAAGGATTATTTGAAGAAAGTTACAAACTTATCAAAAGAAAAAGCTGAAAAATTAAAACAAGAACTTAAATCTCTCAAGAATACAAAATTACGTGAGGAATATCTAGTAAAAATCATAGATTTCCTACCAAAAGACTCTGAAGACTTGAATAAAATATTCAGCGAGGCAATGTTAACAGAAGATGAAATCAATCCAATACTTGAAATTGTTAGAAAATACTGAAAATGACAGAAAAAGAAGAATATGCAATTATACTAGATTACCTTCCCTACGGTTATCCAATGGGGAAGAGAGTGACCCCTTTAGCCCAGGCTGTAGGAGTAAATACCTATATCTTACTGGAGTTAATACCGCGTCGCGGTGTAACTTTAGCGTCTAAAGACAAGGTTTATATAGGTCCAGAGAAAAGAGAACAGATATACTACATTGCGGGTAGGCTTCCTCGGGAAAAACTCACAGAAACAGCAAAACTTAACCTACAAGAGTTTGTTGAGAATGTGGTTACAGAGCACGAGAAGGAGTTTGTAGCCTTCTTCAATAATGCTCTGGCAATAAACACACGTCTTCACCAACTGGAACTCTTGCCAGGTGTTGGAAAAAAACACATGATGGAAATACTCGAGGCTAGAAAGGGAAAAAACTTTGAATCATTCGAGGATATCAAAAACAGGGTAAAAAGTATTCCTGACCCTAAAAAAATAATAGAAAAACGACTCACCGAAGAATTGCTTGAGCGTCAAAGATTTAGTTTATTCGTAAAATAAAATGGCAAAAACAACAACAGAACAGAAAGAAGAAAAACAAATACAAAAAAAACAAGTACCTCATCAAGAGCAGCAAATACAAGAATTCTTAGTCAGAATACTTAGTTATGACATTCCTGGTTCAAGGAATGTTTATGCAGGATTAACTAAAATTAAAGGAGTTTCCTGGAGCATTTCAAATGTTGTCTGCTTAAAACTCAATATACCTCGTAAAAAAAAGATAGGTGAACTTACAAAAGAAGATATAGAAAAAATACAAACATTTCTAAAAAGTCTACAAATTCAGGATTATTTAAAAAATCACAGGTTTCAATTTGAAAGCGGAGAGACAAAACACTACCTTGGCACAGATCTGGACATGGTAAAAGACTTCGATATTAGACGTCTAAAGAAAATACGAAGTTATAAAGGTGTAAGACACTCATCTGGGCTGCCTGTACGTGGTCAGCGCACCCGTTCTCATTTCAGAACTAGAGGAGGCGCTTCAGGCGTAAAGAGGAAGAAATGATAAGAAAGAAGAATAAATTTTCTAGACCAAGAAAGCCTTTTGAGGGCGCAAGAATAAAAGAAGAAAATGTACTTATCAAAGCCTACGGTTTAAAAACAAAAAGGGAAATTTGGAAAGCCATAGCAAAGGTTACATATTTCAGAGACAGAGCAAAAGCTTTAGCACAATCTTCTATAGAAGAGCAAGGAGTATTATTTAAAAAATTAAGTGCACTCGGTCTAAAAGCAAATAGTATTGCAGATGTTTTAGATCTTAGAGTTGAAGATATATTAAATAGAAGATTACCTTCAGTCGTTGCTAAAAAAGGTCTAGCAAACACTCCTCAACAAGCACGCCAAATGGTTTCTCACAAAAGAGTTCTTGTAGACGGAAAGGTTATTAATGCTCCAAGTTACTTAGTTCATATTTCAGAAGAAAATTCAATATCAATAAAGGTAAGAAATAAAGTTGAAAAACCTAAAAAACAATCTGCTGAAAAAATTGAAGAATTGGAGGCATCTATATAATGGAAAAACAACAAGAAACTGTTGAAACAAAAAAGTCTTCAGAAGAAGATATTAATAAAGAATTTGAAGAAGAAAAGACTCTCAAGAATAAGGAAGAAAGGGCAGGCATAGCATATATTTACAGCTCCTCAAATAATACTATAATTCATATAACAGATCTTGCAGGTAATACAATCTCACGTGTATCTGGCGGAATGGTTACTAAACACTCTCGACTTAAGTCGAATCCAACTGTATCAATGTTTGTAGCTAAAAAAGCAGCAGAAAGAGCAATTGATTTAGGGTTCAATAAATTATATATTCGAATGCGTGGCCAGACTGGAATAGGTCACGGTCCAGGCGCGCACGCAGCAGTAAAGAGTCTTGCAAAGGCAGGTTTTACAATAGTCAGCATACTAGACACCACAAAGGTTGCTCGTGGTGGACCAAAGAAGAAAGGCGGAAAAAGAGGACGCCGAGTATAAAAATTTAAAAGGCAATCTGTCGTAATAACAAAATGGAAATAATTACAAACACACCTGAAAAACTTATTATTCGCATGCCAGTAAATGAGCCACTTGCAAATTCAATTCGAAGAAGCGTTTCTGAAGTTCCCAGCCTAGCAATTGACGAGGTTGAAATTTTTAAAAATGATTCAGCACTTTTTGATGAGATGATTGCCCATAGACTTGGTCTGATTCCTCTTAAAACAGAAAAGAACATGTCAGAAAAAACAAAAATTGAGTTTAAATTAACAAAGAAAGGACCAGCGACGGTTTATTCAGGAGATTTACAAGGCTCAGGAGAGGTAGTTCATCAAAATATTCCAATAACAATACTAAGAGAAGATCATAAGTTAGAATTAGTTGCAACAGCACGTCTAGGAACAGGAAGAGAACATGCAAAACATATTCCTGGGTTGTGTTTTTACCGTCATCTTCTCGAGGTTAAATCTTCCCAAGAAGCAGATAAGATTGTACAAAATTCTAAAGGCATAATAAAGGCAGAGAAAAAAGGCGGAAAGTGGATTTGTGACCTTAACGATTCAGAGGTAAACACACTAACAAAGAAAGATAAAGAAGCAGTAAAAGACTCTGATGAAATTATTTTTGTAATAGAATCTTATGGTAATATGCCTGCAAAGGAGATTTTAACAAAAGCAGTGCAAGCTTTGGAAGACAACCTAGATGAATTCGATAAAGCGATTAAGTAAGAACAACATTTATAACATCATTTCTTAAGATAAAACTATGAATGTAGAATATTTAGAATCACTTGCCCTGAAATCTCTTCAAGGATATCACATAAATCATGTAAAAATGAATATTGATGGGCTATCAAGATTGGAAAGAAATCTTCACATTTCCCTAGACGAACGAATTCGCGTAATACAAGAAAAATTTCCACAGCAAAAACTAATAATAGCAGAACTCGGAAATTTTATAACAACAACAATAGACGAATTCAATAATATTCCAAACATTATAGCTTTTGGAATAGATCTAGATCATATAACTATTAATAATAAGCAAGACAGGAAACATCTTATCAGAGCAAATATAGAATCAATGCTAGAAATACCAGAAAATACATTTCACTATATTATAAGCCATAATTGTATGGAGCAAACAAATCTGCGAAAATCGCTGCTAGAAATCTATCGCATTCTAAAACCACGAGGACACGCAGATTTTGATATAGCATCATGGTATAACTATATACCTGAACTCATCAAAAATCCAGTTTCACCGTATATGAAGGTAATAAGTATGAGTAATAAATTTGAAGGCACGCTTCCACAGCTATTTGCCCTTATCAAAGAGCCGAGAGCAGGCTTAGAAGATGTACAAAGAGAATTAGTTTATCTTAGATTTGAGCTAGACAAACCATAAGACTACTCAGCACTATCTTTAAAAACATCTTACATTTCTTTAAATGAAGGGTTACTCTTAAAGGAAGGGTGACTCATAAGGGAAGCCTTTCTTAAATGAAGGGTTACTCTTAAAGGAAGGGTGACTTATCAGGGGAACCATTGGTTCCCATATAATAAGCGGGAATGCCGGAGCGGTCAAACGGGCGACGTTAAGGCCGTCGTAGCTTAGTGCTTGCGAAGGTTCGAATCCTTCTTCCCGCATCTTCGTGTTCCGTAGTGAGGAACTTCGCAGCCTCAGCGAGAAAGTCCGCAACAAGAGAACATCGAAGATATATTCACCGCAGAATTGAAGCCCGCAACAAAGTGAGGAGCTTTAAGACAAGAGTGAGTCAAAGATTGTTTTCCAAAGTTTTTCATCGAAGATAAACCAGAAAGTACTATATCGAACCAATATACAAACCGCCCCTTGTTTTTTTAGTTGTTAAGAAAGCTTTAAAAGTACACAATTTATTAGATTTTTGAGGAGATAGCTGCCTCAGAGCTCTTTCTGAGAAGAATAAGATGAAACAAGAACAACCAGTATTATTTTGCATTAAAAGAATTAGAGAAAAGACTGATATAACTTCAATAAGTTCTGAAGATGAAAATATGGGGCATTTTAGAAAACAATATGATGCTCTAGTAAACTCTTCTAGCGAGCTTTTGAAAGAGGTTAAGAAACTTGAAGGAATAGTATATCCTCAGTTTCTTAGTCACTTAGAAAAAGGTGAAATCCGTGTAACAAGCGGGATTAATCTTTGTACAGCACATGCAGACTATCCAATTAAATGTCCCAGAACGAACTTTAGAAATCTTGCGGGTTATTCTGGAAGACTATCTTCAGTATTTGGCTCTAGCGTTGAACAAATGGTATATAATGAAATGTATGATCGGTCACAAGATGAGAGTTTTAGAAGTAAGATAAAACTCCCTAAAATTAAAGCACCTGAAGCACCCGTTGGATGTAACCCATTTGAGTATAATCCAGAACGTTGGAAAGAATGGGTAATGACTATTCATTTTCATGATAGCTTACCGCATATTGAATTAGACTTTTGGATTGGCTCTCGTTAAATTTACAAATCAAAACAGAATTCAAAGATTACCAATCAGTTCAACTAAAAGGATGCTTCCCACCTATACAAAAACTACACAAATCCTTAGGATTTTTAGCAAGATTTCCATATACTTCAAACATTCCTTTTTTTGATAGATAATAAACTTCCATTCCAACCTCTTGACTGATTTGTTCAAGTGTTTTTCCTCTAGCAATGAAATTATCATTTGGTGGCATATCAACTCCAAACATACACCCTCTTGCAGCATTATCATCACCAATAATTCCAATAGGAGGAGTATAACTTGCAAAATATCCTTTTTTTACACCAGCATTCTTCAATAATGCCCAGACCCTCTTTACAACATTCCCCCTTATTAAGCTATCATCTACTACCAATACATTTTTTCCAGAAAGATTATCTAACCCTCTAATAAGATACAGGTTCTTATTTATTGACTCTAATCTTTCTTCTTTTGTTGGTCCCTGAAAAGAACGCTCTCCTCTAATCTTATAAAATAAGGGTAAAAATTTAACCCCTGTAGCATCTGCATATGCTTGCGCTGCAATTTCTGGACATCTTGGCACAAAGGTTACTAAATCAATATCCTTTGGTCTAAATTCTTGAGCAAGCCTTATTCCAAGCGCCTTTCTAACTGTTCTAACAGGTAAATTGTTTAGAACAGAATGCGGATGAGCAATATAATTCCACTCAAAAAAACATTCCTGAGGCTTAGGTTCAACGACCATTTTCTTTTGGTAACTCCCATCAGGTGTTAAATAATAAACACTTCCAGGAATTAAATCATCAACTAACTCTCCCCCATTATCCCTAAAAGCTGTACTTTCAGAAGCAACATAATATTTCCCATCTTTTATTCCTAAAAATCCAGGCTTAATTCCATGTGAATCTCTAGCAACTATAACTCCTTCTTTTTTAGCATCAGCAATAGCAAAAGTATAAGAGCCTGGAATACGCTTTATTATTTCATCTTCGCCATTTTCTCTATAAAAGTGTAAAAGTCCAAGCGTATCACAGCATTTATCATCTAAGCCATATCTGCCCCTATCAATATCAATCTGCCCATTATGAACAGCAGCCATTTCACAATTAGTAATAAAAACATGGTCTCCTCTCTCTTCTATTTTTCCCCCTATAACTTGTGGATGAGCACCACTTAGAATATAATTCAATTCACCATTTGTTTTGTATCTATTATGAGCCATATAAGTATGATACAAATGGCTGG
>JAUSKH010000050.1 GCA_030647095.1 Nanobdellota archaeon
AGCTCGCTTCTCAATTTAGATGTAATGGTGACGATGGTTATTTGCCATGGTTAGATAATTTATTGCAAATTAAAGAAACTGCCAATGAGACATTAGAGGGTATTGATTATGATTTTAAAATATTTGATGATGTGAGATCGATGCATGATGAAATTATTCGTCTGAACAAGAGTAATAGAAAATCTAGAATGGTTGCAGGATATTGCTGGAAATGGATTAGTCAAAAAAACCCAGACCTAAAAGATATAGTTATTGCTGATTACAGTGCTACTTGGAATTTAAAAGAACATGGGCAAGCTTGGCTAGTCCATCCTAAATCTGTTACTGAAGTTGGTTGTATTCATACATGCCAAGGATTAGATCTTGATTATGTGGGCGTAATTATAGGACCCGATTTGATTATAAGAGACGGAAAAGTAATAACAGATCCAACCAAAAGAGCAATAACCGATAGATCTTTAAGGGGATTAAATCGATTAATTGAAGAAAGCCCGATTGAAGCAAAAAAATTAGCTGATAGCATAATAAAGAATACCTATAGAACCTTAATGACCAGAGGGATGAAAGGTTGCTATATCTATTGTACCGATTCAGAGACGCGGGAATATTTTAGGAGTAATTTAAAATTAAATACTCAAGGAAATAATATCTACAAAGATATTTCGGATGGAATTTCTATGAATACAGATACAAATTAGTCTATGGAAAAAGAAGGAGTAGCAAAAAATATAGGACTAGGTCATAGAAAGAGACTGAGGGAAAGATTTTTACAATCTGGTCTTGATGGATTTCTTGATTATGAAATTATTGAGCTACTTTTAACACTTGGTACACCACGTAAAGATTGCAAACAAACAGCAAAAAACGCAATCAAAAAATTTAAAGGATTTGGGGGAGTATTGAATGCAAAGATCGATGAATTGCAACAGATTGAAGGAATTGGTCCATCAAATGCTATTGGCATTAAGTTATTTCAAGAAATATCTGAACATTATACTAAAGAGAAGATTACTCCTAATATCTTACTTGATTCGCCACAGTTAGTAGCTGAGTACTTGAAAGAAAAAATCGGAAAGGAGAAGAAAGAACATTTTATAATTATTTTTTTTGATA
This sequence comes from Nanobdellota archaeon, assembly GCA_030647095.1. Taxonomy (GTDB): domain Archaea; phylum Nanobdellota; class Nanobdellia; order Pacearchaeales; family GW2011-AR1; genus UBA73. Next base: position 1,114 of record JAUSKH010000050.1, read on the forward strand.
CCCGTAATAAGTTAATTGTAGATGAGGTTTCTGTTGGAACTTTAAATGCAAGTTTGGTGCATCCTCGTGAGGTATTCAAAAAAGCAATTTTAAATAATTCGTCCCATGTTGTTCTTGCTCATAACCATCCATCAGGCGATCCATCACCTTCAGAAAATGATATTCTTACAACAAAACGTTTAGTCGAGTCAGGGAAAATTTTAGGAATTGCAGTTATAGATCACATGATTGTTACTCAAAATGGTTTTACTAGCTTAAAAGAGCGGGGTTTGATTTAGTAAGGACGGTCATTGCTAGGTGTAAAAACTTCAGAAAGCAAAACAATTTGCGGAAAAAAATTAAAAAAATATTATGAGTAAGATTTATAAGAAAATTTTCGAGTGGATTCAGAAAATGTATGCCAGTAAGGAAATTCGAGTAGAGATGAGGAGGTCTGATTCTCTCTTTGAATCCGGAGAGATATTTAGTGCAACCGACAAAGAATTGGAAAGCGTGATTAAGGAGATGGCGTCCAAGGCCGTGCCGAATCCCATCGCGAGAGATCGTGAAATGATAAAAGCAATGGTTGTTACGAATATACAGAATCAAAGGTTTATTAAATCAATTGAAAATCGCAATTTTGTTTTGACACTTATTGTCATAGCTCTAGCTGTCATTGGTATTTATTTTGCTAGACTGCAGGTGACACCGATCCTATTTGAACAAGAAAGGAACGAACGGAGAGCTTACAAGATTTGCAAGAATAATCCACAAGACGAATATACCGGAGTTAAAGGGTTACTTATCAAATGTGAAAATGTTTTCGATTCTTTGAAAGAAAAGTTTGAATAATAATTATCGAAGTCTCACTTCAGTAGACTTAAAAATAAATATAGAAGCAAGATTTATAGATTTCTCAGAAAAATAGAATGAATGAAAAAGCGAAAGAAAAATTTTTGGAAATAAGAGATCTCTTTCGGCGCATGAGTCATGAGGTCTGTGTAGTCGTCGAGTCTTATTACATTTGGAGAACCTTAACCTTTGCGCGATCAATCCCAGAAGTCGGACAAGAACAAGCCGAAAAAAATGCCAAATTGATGGCTTTGTATAAGGACTTCTTTATTCCAACAGAGCAAAGTCATCTCCAAGTGTTTATTATCGGTCTGATGAAATTTTTTGATAAACATCCACAAGCATTAAGTATCGCGGCACTGATTAAGATAATTCAAGAAAACAAGGGTATCTTTACTGCAGATGTATTGCAGTTAGTGTATCCAGATCTCGCCGCCATAGATGCAATAAAGGATGATTATTCGCCGATTACTCAGGATGTTGTTGATCATGTCGAACAACTTTGGGAAAAACATAAGGGATTGATTGATAGTTTGAAAGACGTAAGAGACAAACAATTTGCACATACGGATACGAAAACAATTAAAGGAACTTTTGTTCCGAACGAGGTCGAAGCCTTGATTGAAGCGGTACAGGAAATGTTTAACAAGCTCTCTGGATGCTTTGATCTTTCCTTCACGATTTGGGATCACCTAAAAGAGGATTCAGTCAGAAGCACACAATTTATGCTTGAAAATCTGGAGAGAGGTGAGGTTCTGCAAATGGCTGAGATTAAGAAGAAATGGGGATAATATGACTTTCTCTTTTGACTCAACCTTTATCGATAAATGGCAAACCTTAATCGGTTCAGCGCTCGGCCCTTTTCTTGCTGTTATTCTTTCAGTCATAGGTTTTAGGATAAAATCAGTGCTTGAAAAGAGAGAGGAAAAAAAAGAATATCTTCGTAGAGTTGAAGTTGGAATAACTAGTTCTTTGAATGACATATACACAGTCAGGGAACAACTACAATGGTTTTCAAATCGATTACATAAATTAGCAGCAGAAACTAAATCTCACAAAAACACAAGGGAATTTTTCTTAAGTACAGTTAATTTTCCAGCAATTAGAGAAATTTACAATGACCCCGATATGATGGCTTTTAAAGTCAAAAGCTACTATCTCCACAATAAGATTTTGTTTGCTAGTGCAGGTATTAAGCAGACGAACGAGACTACCCACAATCTTAAAAACGATTTTGACTCCATATTAAGACAAAACGAGTTATTAGTTGCATTACTTAGTCGGAAACCTCCTAGCGAATCGGCTGACAACATTACAAAAATACAGCGAGAAACATATTCGGAAAACTTAGAAAATTTCGCCAAAGCTATTGATGAATATATAACTCAAGGCATTCAGTTGGGCATTAGGGCACTAACTCAAACCAAGATATACAATGATTTACTGAGAAAAAAATGGGGATGGTTTGCTTTATGGAGACAAGAGGGCACGAGCTTAAAATATTTCAAAAATAAAGAAAACCATCAAAAATTTTCTCGTAACTTGGATTCTATGGATCGCATTGATGCTTTTATTGAGGTGGAAGTACAAGCTTTGGCGGCAAAGGCTGAGGCAAGAAAGAATAAAATAAGCATCGCAAATAAGTAAGGTAATATGCAACTAGATTATTTATGAAGTCTATCGAAGTTCCACTTCGATAGAAGAGGCGTAAACCTAGCAAGGATCGTCCTTGCTAGACAAAATTAATGATGAAAAATGTATATAAAATATGCAAAATTGGCTAAAAGAGAATTGGATAATGATATTTGTACCTTCGGTGCTTTTATTATTTGGGCTACTAATAAATTATGTAGTAAAAGAAAATACTCAAGAATCAGAAGATCAAACTCTACAGGAATATCTTGTGCAAGAATACGGGCATAGTCCAGTACTCGATCTTAAAGAATGGTTTTTGAGTATCAGGCAAAAAGATTCTTGTTTAGATTTATTGGAAGATTTAGAAAAAAAATCTAGCCGTGATTCTGGGTTTGGTGGAGGTACTACATTTTCCGACATAGCGTTTAGAATTGCTTACAACTATAAGAGTGATCAGTGCGTTCAAATAAGTAATAAATGTAAGGGGTCAAAAAATTTAGAATGTGTTTTTAATATTGTGCTTTCTGAATATATTAAAAAGTAATGAAATCTATCGAAGTCTCACTTCAATAGATTTTAAAAAAACTCGGAGAGGTTTGATAGTGTATTTCACCACACTCACAACATCCTTACAAACTTGAGAATGTAAGGATGTTATTATTGAAGCCTATCGAAGCCTCACTTCGATAGAAAGGGAAATATAAGTTTTTTATAGCGTTA
>JAUSKH010000053.1 GCA_030647095.1 Nanobdellota archaeon
GGACTATTATTTCCATATGACTAGCTTAGCTACTGGATTAACTGTTGCAGAAGGAGACGAAGTTGCATTTGAAGGGGAAAAAGGCGACAAAGGTCTTAAAGCAGTTAAAATCACTAAGAAAGCATAAACTTTCTTTATTAATCTTTAATTTAATATAAACTTATTTTTAATTTTTTATATATTAATTAACTATCAAAATTGAACGGCACTAATTGGTAAATTTTCCCTATTAACATAAAAGTCTGACTTAAATTCAAAATACATTTCTCTATCTCTATCCATAAAATCAGGAAATTTAGACTTCCAATCTACAATTCCAAATCTACTCCAAGGATAAGTTTTAAGCATACCTACTAAAGAATTATAATTAGGATCTCTGCGACCTGTTTTATCCATAACTGAAGCAGATAAAGAACCAAATTTACCTTCTTCTTGATAAACAGTCATAGAATGACCTGGAAATTCTCCAGAAACATAGACTAATTGAGGTTTATATTTTGGATCAATTAGGCCTAAAATTGCAACCGCTCTATCATTACAAATTCCTTTTTTAATTTCATGGGTCTTTCTAACAGAATTAACTATAGTCCAAGAACCTCCTCTAGAATCTTCAGTATAATCTACATTTGGTTTAATAAAAAATGTAGCATAAATCCATGCATCAACAGGAGACATCTTGCTATTTCTCAGCTCTTCAAATGGAACATCAAACCTATCAAGATTCCAGTCTAAATCAGGATTTCTCTCTTTAACTTCTACACTTAAGCGACCATACATCTCAAGAACCTTTTTCTTATCATTAGCATTCATTAAAAATAATAAAAATATCCATATATAAACTTATTATTTTTATATATTATTAATATTTACTGTCTTCTTCTCCGAAGTCTTTGCTGATTTGGAGAAGCATGTTTACTTTTAGCCCTGCAGGATTTACATCTTATATCACCAATTACCTCTCTTTTACATTGAATGCAAATACCTTTTTTCTTAGCCATTATAATATAGATTAGAGGAGTTATCTTTTAAATTTAACTTAATATATAACTTATGAAAATTAACTAAGCGAAAGTATATCTTGTTGTTTCAAAGAAGCTATGCTTTATCTTCTTACACTCTTTCTTTGAAGCCTTAAAGTCAGCCTTGCACTGCTTCAAATCTTTTTTATAATCTGCCTTACAAACTGCACCATCACTTGCATTCAACAAACAAGATGCCCTAGCATTCTTAACAGCAACATAACATTCATTCTTGACTTTAGCATTCTCAGAAACACATGAGCCATAAGTCATATTCTTCTCAGCTTTATATGCCTTAAGCTCAGAATTATTCATCTCGGGCTTTGCAGCCATAACTAATGAAAACAAACTAACTAAAAAAACAAAAGAAATCAACATAAATACAATCTTTCTCATAAATACTAAAGGTATAACTTCTATATAAACCCTTGTTTAAAAATAATAAAAATAATAAATTTTATAATTTACTTATGCTTCATTGTACACATACTATATGTTGCATAGATAGCAGATATTAAAACCAAATACTTAACAAGCATTATTGCAGTTGCGTTAGTAAGAAGCCCTATAAGACTAAACCATTGTGATAATCCTACATCAAATGAGGCAATAAGAACTATTGTCCAGGCAATCATCATACCAGTCATATTTTTACTCATATTTACCTCCTTTTATTATTAACTAACAATTTATATAAGTAGAACCTATTTTTAATACTTCGTAAAATCAAGAGCCCGGGATCTGCGTAATACATTAAGTTCAGCATCTCCCAACTATATAATTCTAATTGGAATTTTATTTTTGTAACCGAAATGTTTTCCTATACACTTCATTACTTCAGCATAAACTAAATCAACTGGTGTCCTTCTTTTCATTTGAAAGAATGATCCTGAATAAAGCTCTGAACCTAATTCTTCATTTGAAGGTCTAGTTGCTAAAATTCTATTTTGATCAATTTTGTTTAACATAATGCTGACAATTAATCTATTATCAATTATTCCTGTTTCATGCATATCTGACCCATCCCTTGGATCTGATATGAATCCGACTTTTGCTTTTATCTTTGAACCTAAAAATGGAGGCTTTCTTATGTAGCTGGCATGTGTTTGCGAAAATATTCTATCTGAGTAAGATCTTACAAATCTGCTTAATTCTGAATAATCTTGATCATATATATTCCTCATAAGTATAGCCATATCTCTAGTACAAAGAAGATTACTCCCGTCAGAATTGAAGTCGCTTGTGTATCTCTTTGTGTCTGGGCACAGTAAATGACCTAGCATACTTTGATTCATACCTAAATCCCACATCATCCTATTTATGTATTGAATTCCAACTCTTCTGGCTAACATGTTTGTTGCAGTATTATCAGAATGTATCATCATAGTATCTAACAATTTGTGGACTGGAACTAGTGAACCGTGAGGAAGTTTGGAAATCTGATCATATGTTTCCAAAATCAGATCATGATCTACTGCCAAATCCGTGTCAAAACTAATAACTCCTTTCTCTACTTTCTGTAGTGTTGCTACCATAATAGGAACTTTAATAACTGAAGCAGCCCACCCAGAATCTCTGCCATTAACATGAGCAGAAATTCGTGTCTTAATATCGTATACGCTGACTTTTACATCCGCATCTACATCACTTTTTTTTAAATTTCCTATGGCTGATTCCAGATCTCTTCTTAGAGCTTGACTTTTTTCAACTCTAATTTTATTTTCCATTTGCCACCTCTTGTCTTTTACTTTCGTTTTTAAGCTTGTAAGCAACTTGAGCTTTCAATTGGTTTGGCCTTATCCAATCAAATGCAAAATCTGAAGGATGTTTGGGAAATCCATATAATTTATCATTTCTTTCTGTTGAAAAAACTTTCTCCAAAGAGCCGTTATGGTGGTAAAGTTTGATTACATGCACTGTCTCTTTATCAGAAGAATATGATTTATCTTGTGTATAAGACTGAGAGATTAACAGTGCAT
>JAUSKH010000054.1 GCA_030647095.1 Nanobdellota archaeon
CAGAATTACAACCGTAAGCACAACTTGCAGTATTAAACCATTCCAAACATGAATCAGCATCATAATTTCCACAGGTTAGCTGATTTGATCCAGAACATTGGGTCTGACCTGTAGAAGAACATTCATTCGTGCAAGAAAGCATAGGATTACAATTTTTGGCAGTAAACTGAGTAGGATTAGAATTACCTATACCATTATTTATCCAAGCGTAGTAAAAAGTACCAGGAACAAGGCTCAGAGGATTTACTCCACCATTGAAATAAACTTCACTCTCACCGTTAACAGAAGTATGAGTCGTTCCCGTTACTAATGTATCCCAAAAAGAACCAACAGGAGCTCCATTAGACCACGACCATCCTTGAGAAATACCAATTGCATAATTATTTCCAGGAAAGGTTTTGCTATTCCAATCCCCTGACCACCCAGTACCAGACCAACTCAAGTATATAGCAGAATTAGTACCACTACAAACAGTATTATAAACATCAATAGTTGCAGGCGATCCACCTCCACCACAAGTGCTAGGTATATTAAATTGCTTTGGATCAGATGATTGTCCATTCCAAATCCAGGCAGTATATGTTTTTCCAGCAGCTAAATTCAAAGGACTAACTATATAAGAATATATTACAGAATTACTGGAAGAAAGGGTTCCACTGACAGCAGGATACGAAGTACCACTGACTTGTCGATCCCAATAAGAAACAGTGGTACTACCGAGTTGATTTCCTTCAGCAATACCAATCCAATAACTATTTCCTCCATTTTCACCAACACCACTCCAACTTAAATCAACTTTTCCTACGCCAGCAACACACTGTCCAGTTGGTTGATTTAGATTAGCTTTAGGAGGATTACATTGTCCTGATGCAGAATTACAACCGTAAGCACAGTCTGCTCCTGACCAAACTAAACACGACCCAGATTGCTGACATTGCTCCGAAGAATCTCCACCTATGCACCGATACGCATTAAGAGTAGTACACGTACTTGTACATGCAGAAACAAAACTCACACTCAATAAAATAAATACAAAAAACAATATAGACAAAACAAAAATTCTTCCATTCCTAATTTCTCTATTTCTTTTTTTCATATTAATCAATAAACGGCATCAACATTATACACGCCTCTCGCTGTCCTTCAATTTGATCGGTACAAGTTGGCCAGTTAGGATATTTGGCACACAAAGACGGTTGTATTGGAGCGCATATACTAACCTTATGCACAGGATCATCAAAAGCAAATTCTCTGTAACAACCAATAGGATCAATATTATTCCTTCCACAAAGTTGCATTCTCAACTCAAATACAAACGGTCGTGTGCAAATAGAAGAAAGAGGAGAATTACATTTACAAGCACCAAGAAGATTTATATCTTCGATAGTTACAAACCCATCGTTGTTCAAATCAGTCATACCACATGCCACAGGATACGGAATACTACAAGGTTTATCAGAAGTTCCTCCACAAGAACATTCATCATACAACATAATATCATTTGAAGTTAATGTTCCATCATTATCTAAATCGCCAACAACAATTGTCTTATTAGAAGGCAACACACAATCATTTCCAGTACAATTATCTCGCTGGCACACTTCAAGCTGATCAAAACAACTAGAATACTTATAATGACCAAAGCCTTCAGAATTATCTTCACTCAAGCATTGGAGAAAATCATCCTTACAAGACATGGTAATTCCATTCCATAATCCCTGATTCTGGCACATATCTCGCAGATTCGAAGAAATATTATAACAAAAATCATCCGACACAGGTTCTTGAGGGGAATATAAAATAGAAGTCTGATTAATAAAAAATAAAATTCCCAGAATAGCAGCGACGACTAAAATCCCCATAACAACTGCATACGCTATTTTTGTTTCTTTCATTCTTTTGCTTCTCTTAGACGATTTAAATTTAATAAAGTTTTCATTGTAATCCACACTCTTGATTAGTATTATTCGAACTACCGAGAAGAACAGTTACTTCTGACTGTTTTCTGATATTGGGAGCAAAGCAGGTCAAAATAAATGTTTCACTTGTCATTGGCAGCGGCCAATCAATATACGAACCAACCGTATAAGACCATACTGGTGGTGAAGTGATAGTAACGCTTTGCTGACCAACACTACCAGGTATTATCGTAGGTTGATTGAAATCTCTAGACTCAATACGACAATAGGTATTAGCATTGTTCAGCCATCCACTTGTATCCCAACTTATATTTGTTAGAGGAGAGTTTGTAATAACAGGACTATTCTTATTATTTGCCTTAAGAACAGTAGTCCCATTAGCTATAACAATAACAGTAACTTCATCAACTCCCCCAATCGGTAAATCATCAACACTTGTGCCGTCCCCACAGTACAAATAATATTTATAAGAACCACCATTCTTATACGCCACAGGTATCTGGCGCGTGAGCGTGCCATTAAGTGGGAAAAGACCAAGATCGCCAACGGCAAAAATACTGTCTTCATATATATGACAAGCTGACCAACCAGAATAAAAATCTGGAGAATCTGGAAGGAAATTATGAACCACGTAATCTCCAGAAACAGACCACTGCAAATCAACAGCATCGTTGGAAGAAATGATAAATGGACCATTCACATAAGGCAATTCAGTATTAGCTTTTCGCAATTGCAAATCTGCACCAGCATAGCGTCCAATCCCATTAGGTCCTGGATCATCTTTTACATCGAGGATAGCACTATATGTATTTACCCAGTAATTATTACGATAACAGTCCAAAAATATATTATCGTAACCACTGCCAGGATTATTTAAGGTAGAAATTTGTTTAGAGATAGTGCCGTTTAAAGTTGGCGCGAGTGTTCTATTCCAAGCCTCTCCTAAAGAGGTAGTGCCATGAGGGTCATCAGAACCAACGCAATAATCGTAAATATTTGGATCAGCCTGCCATTGAATATTTACCGTTGCGCCACTGTAAACATATGCATGTTGCTGACCGTTAACTAAAAGTGAAACGCCATAATATCCTCCGAAGTTTGTAATAGGTTGCCAACCAATACTTTCTATGTCAATTGTTAAAGAATCAGAAGAAGTATTATTATTTTTATCACTACAGATAAGGTTGTAGACTACGATACCACTAAATTGAAGTCTTTGTCCCACATTTAGTTGGCTGTTAAATGAACCATCTTGATTTGGTTCAAGGTATGTGGCATAATTATCAAGAGTTGAGCTTAGCACACATGAGCCATTGTTGTTTGCATTAACATTTGTAACCTGCCAGCTTAAAGTTATATTATCACAACCCGCAGAATTAAATCCGTACCAGCATTGTGCAAAGACAGGTCCATCTTGTTGTGGTTTATTATTAACATTAACTTTAAGGTCTGTTAGAGTCTGGCTTGGGGTACAACCTTGCGGTCCTTCTAAATCACAAGCATCCCCGACACCATTAGCAGTCGAATCTCTCTGATCTGGATTAAATATTTCTGGACAATTATCGCATACATCGCCTCGAGAATCGTTATCATAATCAGACTGGTCTGCATTCCAAATAATTTGGCAATTATCAAGCGTATTATTAATCAAATCATTATCATTATCTATGTCACATACATCTCCTAATCCATCAAAGTCTGAATCAGTCTGATCCGCATTCGCAACATCGAGACAATTATCCAATGCGTTAGATACTCCATCATTATCGCCGTCTAAATCGCATACATCTCCCCAAGTATCATTATCAATATCAGCTTGATCCGTATTAAATCTGAATATACAATTATCCATTGAATTAGAAACACCATCGCCATCAATATCAAATTCGCTACAGCTCTGAACATTTCCACTATTCACACATGCTCCATTCACACATAGAGAACCGAAAGCACATAATTCCGTCGTTTGATTAATATTGTTTCCAGAACAAAAATATTCTACAATTCCATCATTCGTACAATAATCGCTAAACTTATACCCCATACCGTTGCTATAAACCCCATAAACTGTTGTTCTATTTAATAAAGAAATACCAGCACTTCCATTATCTTTGTCATAACAACTCGGCGGAGTAATCACACAATTCCCAGATTTAAATATTGAATTCTCCAATAGCACATCTGTATTTGTTATCTGCCAATTACTATTTACATCTGCCCTCCCACAATCAAGGTCAGTAGTTATATTGCACCCCCCAGTAAATTTAGATTTTACCCAAAGCACCTCCGAATTAGTAACTTTTGCATTTGGTAAAAATCCCTCTCCTCCAATCAAATCAGCCTTCACACAATTAGGGTTATTGATCCCAGTGCCAGTTGAAAGAGAAGTTTGTGGTGAAGACGACTCTGGAGAGTTTGTTTCCAGATTTATATTCTCTTCCGATGAAGAATGAACGTATAATTTAAAAATAAGGAGTATTAAAACTATAGCTGCTAAAACTATAAAGCTGATAATTATAACTATACCAACATTTGTACTAACGCCTCTTTTTGATTTCATTATTGAAAAATAAATAAAGATTTAAAGGTTTAAAATACTTTGTATAGCGTTAACAAGTCCCCACATTCTCACTAGCAACCCCACATCCAGAAACTAAAACATGAACTATACTCCCTTCCTCAGATTTTCCAGCATCTAAATCATAAACCTTCTTCTCACCAACTCCAGGAAGAACACACCCCACACAAGAACCTCCGACCCTCCATCTCTGAGACTCCTTTGACTGCCCTTGAATTAAAACAAAATCAAAAGAATCTAAACTATCTTCCTGTAAAGACCTTTCAATATTTACTTTAACATACCCACTATTTTCATTATAACAAGCCGACTCAATAGATAAAATATTCCTTACTTGTGTATTCAAACACGAACTTTCAGGTCCAAGTAACGGCTCGCTAACAGTTTTCTTAATATAAATCCCAACAATTCCAACTGCAACTAAAACCAAAAGAACAATTAAAACAGTTGCAACAACATCAGAGATAGCCTTCTTATTGCTCCAAATAGGTCTTTTAGCCTGTAACTTACTAAGAATTTTAGTCGTTCCCATTTGGAGGCTTAAAAAATCCCCTTTACCATCATAGGATTTTTTATTCATATTCTGCACGGTCTACCTCCGATATCTCCTAAAGAAATCTGTGTCGTATAATTTTCATTTGTTATATCTATCTCCTTAGCATCTTTAACTAAAGGCACTCTTAAAAAGAAAGACCTATCAGAAGAAACAAGGCCACCTTCTAAATCTTCCACTCCGGGCGAATCAGTAAAAATAAATTCAGGATTAAACTCTCCCGCACTTACCTTAGAACCATCCCACATAACAACACTATAATTAAAGTTTCCAACTCCATTTGATCCTATACATCCGCTTTCAACTGTTTTATCTAAAACCTTAATCTCTCCTTCATTGTATAAACCTTCTATTAAATAATAGTTTTCTTTAGCACATTCCAACTCAGACTCAACAGCAAAACCACTAATAACTCCTTTTTGTTTGCTTAACTGTAAAGATATCAAAGAAGAATCTAAGGCACCATATTCAACAGAGGAAGCAGTCCTCATAACTCCACTATCTATTGATCTAAAATAATTCTCTTCCGAACATCCAGCCCAACAGCCGTTACTCTCATTTCCAAACTTAGAACATTGTGAAACACAATTTTTAGAATTACTTGAAAGTTTGGCAGGCACATACTCATCAGCAAGATTTGCAAAAACATGTCCAGACTCATGCAAAAGAACACTAAGAGGATGTCTAGAATTAATACTTACAACATTCATATAAGTAGAACTTCTAATCTTAACATCTTTGCCCTTCACAACAAAGAGATAATCATTCGGACAGGCTGCAACTTTCTTTAATAGCTCTCTTGAATAACATAACACAGCAACTCCTTTATAAAGTTCACACTCTGGCGTATAATCATCAATATAATAAACATTGAAAGAATCCTTATAGCCATTATAAGGAGGCATAGAAATCAGATAGTGGCTATATTTTTTTGCGTTTTCTTTATTACTGAAAAAAACCAAATTTATCGCATTCTTCCCCTTATAATCTAAGCTCTTACAACTACTCTCGTTAATAGAACTAGGAGCATAACTAATACCAGGCTTATATAAAAATAAAGCTACCACCCCAACTAAAATAATAATTGACAAAGAAGCAATTACTGTCCAGTATATCTTTCTCATTGATTCTCAACACAAAGCAGCTTTAAATAAATTGTCAAAAAACAAATTAGAATTCCACCCATTATTCTATAGTCAACGACATTAATATTTCCCTAGTTTGTCGTTGACTTATTAGGGAAAGACTTATGTCTTTCACTATAGTATCTAAAATAATCTAACATTGTTAATAAAATATAAATACATGTGAAAATGTATAAATTATATGGCTATTAAAAGAGAAAGTTTCTCGGAAATAAACAGAGTCACTGGAAACGCAAGATTGAAAGAATTGCATGGAATATTAAAAGGGAAAGTTGGAGAAGAACTAGAAAAAAATATATTTGAATTTAGAGATTTACATAGGAAAATACACAAAAAGAAAACAGAAAGAACAATTAGAACTTCATCTTTCTAGCATATTTCTTAGCAAACTTCATCAAAGTCTTCTGGTCCAAATTTCCACCTTCCAAAATACTCTGCGAACCAACCATATCCTTCAACATTTTATACTGTTTTAATAACGCCCTAATTTCGGCAGTCGTCGCTCCAGACCCGTGCGCAACTCTCTGTATCCTAGAAGTCTGCTTTTCCAATAATTCAGGATTTTCCGTCTCCTCAGGAGTCATAGAATCAATAGCATATTTCCAATGTTTTACCTTGTCTTGTTGTGCTTCCAATTGTTCACTAGAAATTTTTTCTTTTACTTTCCCCATTCCAGGCACCATACTCAACAAAGAATCAAAACTTCCCATTTCCTGCATAGAACCAAGTTGCTGCTGGAAATCTTTTAAAGTAAATTTACCCTCTTCTAATCTCTTTTGCGTTTTCTCAATACCTTCTTTTCCCATAGCAGACTGAACCTTCTCCATCAACGATTGCAAATCACCCATTCCCAACAATCTAGATAAGAAAGACTCTGGATTAAACTGTTCAATATCTCCTAGTTTCTCACCCGTGCCAATAAAAACAACAGGCGCACCAACCTCAGCACAAGCAGTCAAAGCTCCCCCCGCTTTAGCAGTCGAATCCATTCTAGTTATAAAAACGCCTGTAACATTAACCGCTTCTTTAAATGCCTGCGCTTGTTTCTTTGCAGTCTGTCCAATATCAGCAGGAATCACCAGAAAGCATTCAGTTGGTTTTACAGCTTTTCCTATATCTTTTATCTCATCAATTAATTCATTATCTAAAGCATCTCTTCCAGCAGTATCAACTAAAACAAGACTATATTCCTCAATCTCTTTCTCAAACTTCTTCCATATCTTTAAGGCAGACTTCTCACCAGCATCAACGAATGTAGGCACATTGACTTTCTCACATACCTGTTTTAACTGTAGCGCAGCAGCCGGTCTATGAACATCAAGTCCAACAGCACAAACCTTCTGTCCTCTTTTTGCATAATAACTAGCTAATTTCCCAATAGTTGTAGTATTATGAACTATAATTCCCTCAGCAATAAAACTATGATTGCCATCTACGGTCAAATCATAAACAAAATCTTCATCATTCGTTATAGGATTTATTTTTTTAATTGGTAGCCAACAAACATTAGAATTTGAAATAGATTCGAACACCTCTAATAACTGACTAGCTTCTTTAGTACTTTCGCTAATTCTTTCCAAATATAAATCTCCTGCTTCTAATAACTTCAAATTTTCATCTTTATCTACAAATCTTTTACTCTTCAAATCAGAAATCGCTCCATTAATAAAAGGAGTAGAATATTTTTCTCTAGTTACAGTATTACTCTTCAAGTCATTCAAAAAATCAAAAAAGATTCCTTTCTTTCGCATTTTGTAATAATCGACCAATTTCTGCAATTTATCTCTGGAAATTAGTCCGGATTGCTCATATCGCCCATAACTATAAACTGCGTTTGATTGTATTTCGCCTATAGAAAATCCCAACATTTGCCTTAATTCTTTTAATGCTTTTCCTAGAGGAATCATATCTTGGTTTCCACATCCTTGAATCAAACCAAATTTATGGTATTCATCAGCTATTTTTTGTTTGCGTTTTATCAAATATCCTATTCTTTCTGCATATCTCTCTGCATATCTTGCTTTTATAATCAATCTCCAATAACCAACTTCACTAATCAATTTATTAGAAATTGAAGAAACTATACCAAATCTTTTAAGCAATAAATTCATCTGTTTTATCAATATCTGGCTTTCTGAAACTAATTCTATTAATCTTGTATTCTTAGCAGCGTAAGAGTCACAATCAAAATATGCTCTAATAAACATCCTAACTACTTCGTTATTAGATTTTAATACTTGAGAAGGGATTTTCAGGTTCTTTCCCTTTTTTCCAGGTTTTAAACCGAAAATGCTTAATGCTTTGACTAATGTACTTGAACAAACCCTAATATCATACATCTTATTTGTTCTTATTGCTCTCTTAACAATAGGGTCTATGCCAAAAAGAATCCTCGAAAGTTCAACAAACCTATTAATCACTTCTATATCTTCGCTAGACATCTGAACATAACTCTCCCTAATATTCCCATCTCCCATCAAATATCCTAAAAATTCAGAGAATTCATTTGTCAAATATAAAGGAAGACTAATCACCTTGGTATCGTTTTTTCCCTTAATCAAAATAGAGCTTCTTTTCATGTCTTCTAAAAACTCAATTGGAATTTTACCCCTCTTAACGTTTGATGTAAATTTACAATAATTTTCTTTATACTTTAGATTTTTATGTATTTCTTTCAATAGCTTATCTTTAAGATTTAAACATATTCTAGCTTCCTCAGGCGTTAAATAAACAAACAAGTTTAGTTTTTTAATATCATCTAATAAATATTGCGTTCTTCCTTCGATAACTGCTTCTCTAGGGATAGCAATATAATCAGAGTCTCTTATTTGGTCTGCCCTTACCTTACTAATATTGCCTTCTCTAAGAACAAAAAAAGGATGTTCTGGAGTTACTTTAACGCTATAATCATTCCCATTATCTAAATAAATCTCAAATAGCTCTTTTTTATTAAGCTTCCATATATGAGAAACTTTTTTATTCTCGATTTTTGCCGTTTGAGGATTAAATGAAGGTACAAATATATTTTCTTGGGAAAGATTTATTATAGCCCCATCTTCAAGTTTATCTTCTGGGAGTCTTTTACTTAAATTATTATAGGCTTCCTTTATCTTAATTATATCTCCATCACTAAATTGTATATTGCTCTCTCCATGCACACATTTTCCAGAGCCATACAGCCCCACAAGCATGAATATATTTTTCTTACCCAAAACAATTTCCCTTTTCTGTCCAAGAATTCTAACAAGCTCATCATGCAGCGCTTTAATCAAATGTTCTTTTTTTTCAATTCCTTTAATTCTTTCGTCGTAAGCAATCTTTTTCAATTTCTGGCTTAATTCCATAACGAGCGCAACATTTACATCAGCTTCTATCAATGCTCTCTGTAAATCTCTTATAATTCCATCAACCGCTTTCTGGTCAAGTAAAATAGCATTAGCTATCTTATCAGTTGTCTTTTTCAAAGCACTCGCAAGCTTATCTAAAACCATAAAAACCAAAGTTAAAACAAGGTTAATAAAGTTGTGGTTTCCACAACTTTATACATCCCACTTTACTTTCATATTAAACATCCAAGAATTCAAAAACCCCAACAGAACCCTTTTTTACTTTTCTTAAATTTCCATTTAAAGAATCCCAAGAGTCTTCTTCTGTAATTTTCCCCTGATCAATCCTACCCATATTCACTCTTCCAATCCCAAATTCTTCAGAACAGTTTTTTTCTTAAACTGCTGTAAATCATCATAACCTTGCCCTATCCCTAAAAAATAAATTGGTTTTCCAGTTACATATCCAACAGATAATATTGCGCCTGCTTTTTCATCCACATCTGCCTTTGTAAGTATCATTCCGTCAATTCCCACACTCTCCTTAAACTTCTTTGCCTGTTCAATAACATCATTCCCGGTAATAGACTCCCCAACAAATAATTTAAGATCGGGTTGAGAAATTCTTACAATTTTTTCCATTTCTCTTAATAAATTTTCTTTTGTATGCATTCTTCCAGCAGTGTCAATTAAAACAACATCAATATGATTCTTCTTAGCATATTGAATAGCATCAAAAGCTACCGCCGCAGGATCACTCATATAATTCTGAGCAATTACTTCCACCCCTATTTTCTCTCCATGTATTTGTAGCTGTTCAATGCTTGCCGCTCTAAATGTATCTCCTGCAGCCAGCACACAACTAAGCCCTTCTTTTTTTAACTTATAAGCCATTTTAGCTATAGTCGTTGTCTTTCCAGAACCATTGATACCAAAAAACAAAATAACAAACGGTCTCTTTCCACTCCCCTTTATCCAATCAACCAAATTAATAGATTCGACTAATACCCCCTCAATCGCTCTCTTTAGGGCTTCTCCTATTCTCCTTTCAGCTTCTGCAGATTTAAACCTCTTTCCAACCAATTCTTTAGAAAGCAATTCTCTTAATTTATCCACAACTTCAAGCGCAACATTGTTCTCCAATAACGTTAACTCAAACTCATTAAAGAAATCATTAAAGTCTTCCTCGCCTAACTCAGAAGTCGTAATCTTCTTTGCAAGTCTGGCAAAAAAGCCCTGTTTCTCTTCAGGTTTTTCTTCAACTTCCTCTTTAACTTCTTCCTCAACCTGTTCAGCAATTTCTCCATCTTCACTCTCTTCCTCCTCTGAAACCTCTTTCAAAATAGGCTCTTCTTTTTCTTGTTCTTCTAAAAAGCCCTCTTGCTCCTCTTCCTTAATCTCCTCAGCTTCCTCAACCTCTTCCTTTATCTCTTTCTTCTTTGCCTTCTTATCTTCTTTCTTACTTTCCTTCCTAGAAATCTTTTTATCTTTGACTACTTTCTCTTTCTTCTTGCTAGTTTTCTTCTCCTTAACTTTTTCTTTACCTGTCTTCATCCATGAAGTAAATTTCTTCTTTAATGATTCAAACATATTTCTTTAAAACAAAACATATTTATAAAGAGTACGTTCAAGCTCATAACCAAAAAAGCTATTTTAATCATGGCCAGTAACAACAAAAAGATGGCCTTCATGTACAACAGTGTTTATATTCTAAAACAGAGGAATTTTCTTATAAAACTGCGCTATTGGTCACCTTTCTATTCTTAGGGATAATCTTATTCGCATCTGCAGTACTTGCAGAAACTAACTCTACAAATACAACAGATAGTAATTCTACAAATGTCAAGAACCCTCGGAATAAATTCCGAGGCGTGTTCGGGGTTCTTGAGCACCTCAAAACTTGAAAAGTTTTGATGGCACAAAAATGTTTCCATTTTTGCTGTGATCAAGAATTGTTTTTTCTTTCTCACGAACTAAAGTAGGAAGTTTACGAAAAAAACAATTCTTGACATATAAAAAACCATACAGCTGGGCCAAAACTTCCTCCTAAAATGACTATTTTACCACATACACAAAAAACAACAAACGGCACAGGCGAGTATCAGATTATCAAAAGCACGATGCGCCACCACGGCTTAAAAGCCGTGGTTTGAAAAGGTGCTCGTGCTTTGGATGCTCAAGATGCGACCGCACCTTAAAAGGTGCGGTTTTCTGTCAAGCATCTTGACATAATTAAAGCGCCCCCATTTGTACTTCGCTGTCGACCAACCGAAAATTTTCCCCCACGATGTCAAGCAGCCTTAAATTTTAATCAGACTTATACATATCATCTTCTTTTCACCTCTCCGCACACTCAAGGAACCTTGAGTGAACAAACAATTACTTTAAGTTCTGGAGAATCAAAAACAGTTTTACTTACTGTAAACACTACAAAAATGGGAGCAAATATGTTTATGGTTAAAGCGCTAGGAACAAATAACAATAACGCAAAAGCCACAGGCATACTTATGGTTGTAAGAAAACCAAATCCAAGTCAGAATCATAATCCCAAATGGAATCGCTAATCGTAAAAAGCAATAAATTACAAGAGTATTCCACCATATTTATATTTCTATAGGGGACTTTGAATAACCCCTATTTCCCCTTCTTTCAAAGACTTCAACTTATCAAAGTTGAATGTATCAAAGAATTTTGTTCTTTGAGTCCTTCTTAGAGAGTTTTTAAAAGTTTTTGAGGGTTTTTCAAAACTATCTATAATAAAGATACCACTATCGGAAGTCAAAGAACCTTTAAATAACTCCTAACTCTTATTCTCAAATGAAGGGTATTTTTATTATTCTTGACGGTGTAGCAGACCTTCCGTGCAAAGAACTAGGTCAAAAAACCCCTTTAGAAGTAGCCAAAACTCCAAACCTGGATTTAATAGCCTCTAAATCTAAAATAGACTATTGTTATTCTGTAAAAGAAAATGTAGCTCCTCAATCTTCAAACGCAATGATCTCTTTGCTAGGGTATGACCCATTATACGTTCCAAGAGGTCCTCTTGAAGCCCTTGGCGCAAATATCCAGTTAACAAAGGGTGACCTTGCTCTAAGAGTCAACTTCGCTACAATTGATAATTTAAAAAACTGTACAATACTTGACCGCCGTGCAGGCAGGTCTTTAACAACCAAAGAGGCAAAAATACTAACTAAAGCAATCAACAAAAATGTAAAACTGAATTATCCATTTAAATTATACAACACAATCCAACACCGTGGCGTTCTAGTCTTCAGGGGAGGTTTCTCAGATAATATCACAAATGCCGACCCTGGTTATGGAAAAGGCATTGCTCTTCCTACTCCAGAAAAAGGTCATAAGCTAAACTTCTCTCATTCAGAAGACGATGAAAACGATTCTCAACTTTCAGCAGAACTGATTAACAGCTTTGTTAGACAAAGCTTTAATATTTTAGACAAACACCACATAAATATAAAACGCTCTCAGAAAGGACTGCCAAAAGCAAACATAATTCTTGCCCGAGACGCGGGCAACTTCCCAATTAAATTAAAAAAGCTTTCTGGAAAATGGATTGGGCTAGCATACATGCCTCTTGAAACAGGTATTGCAAAAGCAACAGGCATGAAAACTTATACATTTAGCTATCCAAGATTAAAAAGTAAAGATGTTTATGAAACACTTCATCAAGGTCTAAAAAAAGCAATAAAAAACGCTAAAAAAATGGTAAAAAGAAACAAAAAGAAATATGATTACTTCTATGTACATATAAAAGAAACTGACATTCCAGGTCACGATGGTAAACCAGAAGAAAAAGTAAAAATGATTGAAACCATAGATCATTACTTAATTAGCGCTCTAAAAAAATATCTTCCAACAACACAAATAATTATTACTGCAGATCACACTACCGCTTGTCCAGTAAAAGCGCATACGGCAGACCCTGTTCCCGTTCTTTATTACAATCCGCAATCATTAAAAAACCACAATGAACGCTTCACAGAAAACCAAAGTCTTAAAGGCAAAAAGATAATGGGTAGAGACCTTCTAAAATCAACCTTTTTCAAGACATAGAATACTTCTCCACTAACATCATTTTTATAAATTACTTTCTTAATAGATGTCTATGATAGGATACAATGATTTATACGAATTATTAAGAAAAGAAAAATATTCGGAGCCACTGCAACAACTACCAAAAAAATTCATTGAAGATTTTTCAGAATACATAAACGATAAAAGTAGTGCAATAGGCAACGATAACAATCTTTTTGCAGATGCCGCCACCAAATCAAAAAAACAACTCGAAAACGCGATAGCCATATTCAAAGAACTTATGTCCAGAAGGAAGAAAAAAATCCTCGGACTTGTTTTTCTTGCAACAGAAACGGGAATCATGAAACGCGATTATGAAAACATGTTATCTCTTGAAAAAGAGGTTTTCGACAAGCTTGTCAAAGCATTTGAAGAAGGTGACAAAGAGTTTTCAAAAGCACTTAACGGAAAAAAAGAGAAGGAAAATCCTAATAAAATGATTCTTTTCATTCAAAATGTCGAACAGTTTATAGACCATACAGGTTCTGCCCTTGGCCCCTTTAAGTCGGGAGAAATGGCAAATATAAGTCTGGATGTTGCAAGCATCCTAGTTTCAGGCGGCAAAGCTAGTTTTATTGACGAAGATTGATTTTATTTAAGCCTATAGTCAAGGACATTAGAATTTCCTCGGTTTGTCGTTGACTACATCAAGATTTGCTCACAAATTGCAAATCTTGTGTGCTCAAGAACTGAAAGTTCTTGACATTTAGGGAAAGACTTTTGTCTTTCACTATACGCTAGATAATTATTCAAAAATAAGCTTCTTACTTGGAAAAACATAATCCTCACTCATTATAGCTGTCTCTACATTCCTAATAATGTGCGCGAACTTTTCAGTTATTTCAGAAATTATATTATTATATTTTTGATAATTCTCACACATTATCTCCAATTCAACATCCCAAGGAGAGATTTGTTTTATCAAATGAATAACGTTTGGATGATTTAAACAATAATTCATAAGCCTGCCCAAGTTTTTATCATCCAAATCATAAAAATATAAAAAAGATTTATAAAATTCGAACCCTAGTTTTTGATGATCAATAGAAATTGTATACCTAACAATTATTTTATTCTCTTCTAGTTTTCTTATTCTATTTCTAACTATATCAACAGTAGTATCATACTTATCAGCCATGGTTGCTATATTTATGCGTGAATTCTCAAAAAGTTCCTTTAATATTTTCACACTTATAGTATCTAGTTTGTATTTATCTGCTTCTTTAAACATTGTTAGCCAGTAAGTTCTTGTATTATGTAAAAGAGTAAGGTCGTGAGTATGAACACTAACCAAATTAGCAGTATGATTTTCGATTATCAAGTCCTTAAATTTACTAAAAATATCGTTCTTTAACTGAAAGAACTCTTCGTTACTCTTCACGAAAAAAGTCAACCCCGCATTCCATTCACCTTCAGCAATACCCAACCAAAAAAGCCTTTTGTCTCTTTTTATATACTCTATAAATTCTCTTTTCTTAGAAGGAATATTAGCTAGCCTTAAATAAATCTTAGCGCTTTGATAACCCAACCTTATGGGATCTATCCAAGTAGTAAACCCTAAAATAATTCCTTCTTCTTTTAGCCTTTTAATCCGATATCTCACAGATTCTTTACTTTTTCTAACTATCTTGGCTAATGTTGTATCAAACATTCTTGAATTTCTACTTAATTCAAACAAAATCCTCTTATCAATATTATCTATCTTATAAACCATATTTTACTAATATATTGTTTCTTTATATAAACTTATCCATCTTTTTACTAAATTTGGCTAGTAACTTTTCTATATGCTATTTTTCTGAAAGCCACGAACAAGTAACAACGAAATATGAAAAACGAAACACAAATCAGAAAAATAGAGAATGAAAAAGACCTAGCGTCTACTCTAGAAAAAGATATAAAGACCTGTGAAAGAAACTCGATAGTCTTTCTAGCAGGGCACTTTCCCATTCTATACGACACAGAAAAAAGAACAGTGGAACCTAACCTAACTGCTTGGGGACCTTTTCCAAATTATTCACTAGAAATTGCTTGCCAGGTAGCTTCCAAAGCAAAAGATATAGGAAAAGATTGCAGGTTTGCTTTTATAGTAGACGATCATACATACGCTCCTAAATCAAAAAGAAAGAGAATACAAAAAGAAAGAGATAGGTTTTACAAAGCATTTTCAGGAATAGATGCAAGATTACATGAAGAACAAATAAACATAATGAACCAATACGGCTTTGATGAAAAAAACATCATAAAGGCAGACCATGGCAAACAAGGTAGAGAAGATTGCCTATATATCTCAGAAAATATACTAATAGCAAATAGAAAAAGAAGGCTAGGAGAAAAAATAGAAAAATCTGATTGCTCAAAAGCTTATGCAGAATTTATAGAAACCTACATAAATAAAGATTGCCAACATCTTATAGGTTTCATTCCAAACGTTTGCATGGGAAACGTATGCAAAGGCGTATTAGATAAAATCAATAATATCAAAGCAAGCCACATATTTTGCCACACCGATGATGCATTTATAGGAAAATTAAATTCAAGACTCACAATTCAAGAATTATACAAAGAACCTTGGGGAATTTTCTACAGAAAAGACTAGATATAAGCCTCTAGAGGGATTTGAAAACTTCAATCACGTAAGTGTTGAAGTCCTAAAGAATTAGTAAATTCTTTAAGCCTGAAGGTTTACAACCGAAGGGTGAAAATCTCTCGTCTAAAAATTAAAGCCTCTAGAGGGATTTGAACCCCCGACCCTTGGTTCATTTGAATCGCTAGATTATACAAAACCAATGCTCTGACCACTGAGCTATAGAGGCATACCAATTCAGGTTTTTGAGCATTAAAAAAGCTTTTGTTTGTCAAACACTTAGAAATTAGTAATTAAATCTATAACCTTTTTGTTCGGCAGCGAGTTGAATATCTCTAGCCACCCCTAATCCAAAAGACCTTAATCCTTGATAATTGTCAGAAACGACACTTTGAGTAATTTCATCTCCAAAATATGTGTTTATCTCAACTTCCTGACCTTCCAAAGAAACATCAATAGGAGAATAAACTAATACTTTTCCAGTTAAAGGTTTATGATTCGAGACATTAATTTGCTCACTTGTCAATTCAAAATGAAAAATACAAGCCCCAATATCATCTCCAAGTGGTTCTATTTTACTTACAATACCGCTAATACTAATCTTACTCAAATTTTCTTTCCTCATCAAATCAATGCTAATAATATAGTTAAAAACTTATCTAAAACCACTTACCCAAAGCTTCCTGTTTCTCTCTTTCCTTGCCGAAGATACTTTGAATATACATTTCAGTCAATTCTAAAGATTCTATAAGGTAGGGGCTAGTATTATAAGTCCTAGCTAAATCTAAAGCAAGATTCATATATTTCAATATACTTCCCTCGGAAATCGTAAATATCAATCTCCCACCACATTTTCCACATTTTCCATTTAGCGGGGGCCTTCTATATTTTTCATTGCAGCCAACGCATCTAAAAACTTGCATTGAAAATTTCCTTAAATTACCCCTTATATCTCTAATAAAGTGTCTTTCAATAACTAATCTTGCAACATCGCTCACATCAACAGCCCTTATTTTCTTGCATAAAATCATCATTTTATCAACTTTGTCTTGCATAGTAGGCAAAGTCTTATAACTAGAGCAAAGAGGCCCAAGATTAATGTTACTAGTATCATAAGAAAACCATAAATCATTAAACTCTCTATCCGTCCCAAGCCTGTTCTTAACCTGCTCCATTTTTATATCGGTAGGGTGCTTTTTTTCATTGGCTGCTTCGTAAAGCTCCAAAGGAATATGATCAGAAACATCCAAATCGAAAATCATATCATCTACCTCATTAGCTCTTATCCTCATATTTAATACAAGTGGTGCATCCTGAGTTCCTCCTCTATGTGAAGGAATAAATTTCCTAGAAAAATTCAACAATAAATCCATCAAAAGCATAACTGCTGCTTCATCTCCGTCGCAATCTCTTCTCATAGCAGCATGGATATAAGGAGAAGCCAACATAGCTTGTATTTTTGAAAATCCAATTAACCTTCCAACAGTCGTTGCAGAAGTATGTGGCGACATACAACCCAACAAAACACCTATCAAATCTTCTCTTTTTTTTGCATTGAAGAATTTAGGAAGTTTATACAGCTTCTCAAATTCATCATCTATAAAATATGTAACACTTAAAAAAACATCGTCTGCCCTTTCATCGGGAGATTCTGGAGAGGAAGGAAGTATTATATCATGAGGAAATATTTCTAACAGTTGGTCCTCCCTTTCCAAAGGCTTTCCATAAATATCGAATTTATATCCTAATTCTCTAAGCTTTTCAATTGAAGTTCCTATTTCCAACGGTCTAAAATGTGTAATTGGCATTTCAGTCATGTCATATCTTATAGTGCCATCCTTATTTACATGTAATCCATGTTTTGCTCTTAACAAACCCTTTGCAAGATTCTCGCAGCTATGGTCTTTATTAGAAGTTCCCCTCACACCCTTAATAACAGGAGGCAAATCCTCTGTCCTTAGTCCTATTCTTTTTTTTGCACTATCAAAATAATGCTTCATATCTATACTCTTTTCCTTATAATCAAATTCTCTATCGTTCTCTTCTTTATTTCCATAAGACTCTCCTTTATAACTTAGTTTTTTACACTGGCTCTCACATATTTCGCACTTTGGATAAATTGTTTCTTTCTTGCATTCATCACAAAAATAAAGAGGAAACTCTGCTTTCACATACCCCCTTTCTACAGCAACAATAACACTCCTCAGCCTTCCTCCTTCCTCTCCAACAGGAAATAAACAGTGGGGGCTTCCCGTAAGTTTTCTTAATTTTGCCTTTTCGGGTCTTCCCATTCTAGCCCCAATAAACGTACCTGATTTATCTCTAATCATCACCAAACCCTTCGGGTTTGTACCTCGGCTTAAAAGCCGAGGTTTGTCTTGGTTTGGGGAGAACTGGGAGAAATCTACAGCAGACTCCAGCTTAAAAGCTAGAGATTTCTCACATGTATTAATATCGCAAACCTTATCTAGAAGTTCAAGAACAGACTTAGCTTCTCTATTTTCAGTTATCTTTCTAGCTAGCTTCTCCATTCCACTTTCTAATTCTCCTACAACTCCAAGATTAAATAAAAGCGATTTCGTATCGTTAATAGATAACAAAACATTTTCAGTTGCAACCGCATGTTCACAACCTATAAGCTCAAGCGCCTTTTTACCTCTTGCAAACCTTTCCTTATCGCTTCTTCCATAAGGTAAAGATAATATTTCTTCTCTTATAACTCCATGAGAAATCCAGTCTACTAAATCATTAAACTGCTCAAAAGAAATCTCATTCCAATAATAAATATAAGATGGATGTAAAGAAATCTTAAACTCCCTAGAAAGTTTTACAGCCTCGTCAAACCCAGGATTAAGAACACTCTGCCCTCCAAATTTCTTTAATTCTTCATACCAATACTGTTCAACATATCCTGCTTTTTCCAAAGAGTGGTTTCGATTAAAGAAATCTCCGTAAGGAACTAAAATATCCCCTAAATATAAAACTGTTTCTAT
>JAUSKH010000062.1 GCA_030647095.1 Nanobdellota archaeon
GAGCTTCTTTTATTTCTAAAATTATATTTTCATTTTCCTGCTTCGCTATCTCAACATTCATAACAACAGCCTTCACAAAAGCCTTAAGAAAATAAGTCCTAAATTCTAATTTATCAACTTGCTCCATTTTTAAAAGCGTGGAAGCGGTCTGTTTGGACTATTTATAGATGGTTGCATTGTTTCTTGTTGTATAGAAGATTTTTCCCTTATCCTTTCCTCCATTAACGTTAAGCCTTTAGCAATAACTTTATTCTGCTCTAACAACTTATCTACTTTATCCAAGAAATCTTTATCTCTGTCCTCTCCTCTCATCGGAGTTTGACCAGCAAGATTTTTTGCAGCAACTTCAAATAAACTCAATAAATTAGATATTTCTTTAGCCAAAGAATCAAATTTTACAGCAAGATCAGCATGTACTTTCTGTAATTCCACCATATTCTGTATTAATTTTTCTTGAATCTGAGAATTGGTCAATCTTTTCTTTCCAGAACTACTGCTTTTACTTTTCCCCCTTTTCGGCATATTTCATCAAGGAAGATTTTATTTATAAACCTTTGGAGCACTCTCTATATACAGAATAAATTATACACGCAAAGCTTAAAATAGCCTAAATCCTCGAAAACCTAAGGGTGCGTAGGATAATGGTTAATCTGACTGCCTCCAGAATTTTTGGGAGGAAGCAGTCGATGGGGGTTCGATTCCCTCCGCGCCCATTTTATAAATTATATACCATCATAAGTTTTTTAAACACCCTTTCTTCTTATCTAAACTATGAGTAAACAGCAACTAGTAAATCAGGAACTTTTTGATGTTAAAAATTCAAAAATACATGGTAATGGAATATACGCATCAATAGATATTAAAAAAGGTACAAAGATTATTGAGTATGTTGGAAATAAAGTAACTAAAGAAGAAGCAGATATTGTTTCTGATAGACAGCTTGAACTCGCTAAAGGCAATAAAGGAATTGGAGAAGTTTACCTATTTGAATTAAACGATACACATGATATAGATGGAAATGTAGGCTGGAATCCTGCACGGTTTATCAATCATTCGTGTGAGCCTAATTGCGAAGTAGAAATTGAAAATGATAAAATCTGGATTGTAGCTCTCAAAGATATAAAGAAAGGGAAAGAATTAAGTTATGATTATGGATATGATGCTGAAGATTTTAAAGATCACAAGTGCAAATGCGGTTCAGAAAACTGTTTCGGTTATATAGTCGGGGAAGATTATAGAGAAGATGCAAAGAAAAAGCTAGCAGAGGTTAAAAAATGATAATGGTAACAACTTTAGAAGGAAACGAAGTGCCACATCCCCATATAGAAATGGCTAACTTTGTTAATAATTATAATCATCTTATCAGGCCAGCAATGCAAAGAGGTAATTACATAGGAGCAAAAGTAGTAATAATGGAATCACAATTGCGATTTGCCCATATAGAAGAATCCTGCGGTCAAAGCAAAGAAGGCTCTTACACTGCTCATAAAATCGCTTTGTCATATTTAGCAGGTTGGGCTAAAGTAGGTTGCCCTTCAGACCCAATGTTATTAAAATCAATAATGCACAGCGCCAGCGAATTTACACAGAAACTAGAACTCATTCTTCAAGGAGATGAAATCTACGAAGCAGGACGTAAAAGAAGAAATGAACCAGAGGATCCTTTAAAATGAAAGAGCAAAAGAACATTTTTATTGAGCGTTCAAATGATACACTAGGATATCAAATAAGGATTGAAGGGCAATCAGAAACTTATGCTAGATATTATACTTTACAAGAAGGAAGAAAAATGTTTTCTCTTCATGCCCTTACTTACGAAGGTAATCTTATGAGATTTCCTAAAACTAATAGATTTGGTGGAGCTCCTACCAAACTAGAATCAGATAAACGACTTATAATTGAAATTATGAAGAAAGCAAAATCAGCAGCATCTTCTTACGATAATGAAATCAGAGAAGCACGTGTTATAGATAAAATTAACTAATTTGCAGGCTTAAAGATTTTTTCTTTTTCTATCATACTTAATAAACGTTCTATAATAGCAGGTAAGCCTCTTTCAGACATACTATAAGGTATTGCGTCTAACATCGGTGTCGAAAAAACATCATGTTCATAAATTACTTGATATTATGTATTGTGATTATTTAATAAGTCAATTACTTTCCTTGTTGCTTCTGTATGGTCAACCCATAATGTATAATGTACCATACAAATCATTACTTTTTTATTAATAAAGATTTGTATACTTATACCATATTCCTAATTTAGAAAGGTTTTAATATTCTATATTATATGATAAATAATGTCAAATATAGTTAATATCGAGGGTTATTATAATGGTCATCAAGATCACGATGCGGCGCCATGTTGCTCAGTTGCAGTTGCTTATGTTGGTATGGATTTAGCAAGATCGCTTGTTGATGGGAGATTTGATTGGTCTACTTTTGTTAGAAGTGATGGCGGACTTTTTATTCCATTAGTGAGGTTTTATCAGGAAGATATTAAACCGAAATTAATTTCTGAAGGATTTGGAGCGCGTTGTCAGTTCAATCCTTCGTGCTCTGAATATGCTTTAGAAGCAGCTAGAAAGTATGGGGAATTTAGAGGAAGTATTCTGACACTTGGAAGATTGGCTAGATGTAATCCTCATTTTAATGGTGGATATAATCCGGTTAGATAGACTTTATAGAGACTGTATTAAAGCTTCTTCAGAACATCAATTTCCTCAAAGGAAACAGAAGAACCATGATATTTTGTTGCATATAATAAAGCCTCCAAAGCCTTTGGATCCTTGAACTCAATCAATCCTTTCTTGAAAGCCACATAAACTAATTCACTCGATCTAATAAATCTATATCCTTTAAAAGCATCAAAATCTTTTACTACAACAATCACTTTTTGATGTAATTTATTTGTCATCAGCTCTCCAAGTGTTTCAGGCCTTTCAGCCAATATTCTAGTTGTTCTTTCATCTATTCCAATTATATTTTCTATTCCTTTCTTAGTTAGTTCAGAACTTAAAGCAAGACAAGACATCTCGCCATCGCTTACAATTTCAATCCATTTATTTCCCAATTTTGCATAATGGTTTGCAATACCAACTAACTCTTTAGTACTGCTATTTATCTTATCTTCTGAAATGCCTAAGCTTTCAGGCATTTCAATAACTCCTGTTTCGATAAGATTTTTAACTCTTAGAGCAC
>JAUSKH010000066.1 GCA_030647095.1 Nanobdellota archaeon
GGGAAGATTTTATCAAAGCAAGGAATTCATTTGCATGTTTATACTATAGCAAAACCTGGAGAATTTGAGGAATATGAGAGGTATGCAAAAAATGAGAAATATTTTCATTTTTATACGCTTATGCCTTATAGAGACTTAATCAAAGAGATAGCAAGATATGATTATGCTCTATGGGTTCATCCTGTATATGGTAAATACGGTGATGAAGGTGCTACAGAAGAAAAATTAAAGGTAAGTATAGGAAATAAATTGTTTACCTATCTTGAAGCTGGTTTACCTATTATAATTAGTGACCACTTAGATTTAGGAAAGAAAATAGTTACAAATTATAAAATGGGATTTTCTATTAAAGATAGTGAATTAAATAACCTTAAAGAAATCATCGATGGAAAGGAATATCCTGCTCTGAAAAATAATACTCTAAAGGCGAGAGAATATCTTTCCTTGGATAATCAAGTAAAAGGTTTAGAAGAGTTTTATAATTTGGTCTTGGAAAATCAAAAACTTAAAGATTGAGAATAAACAATAACCTTTAATATATGACTAATTTTATGATGGAATGAAAAGAAATCCTCTTGTTAGTGTTGTAATCCCCGCATACAATGAGGAGAAGGATATTGGGGCTTGTATTACGTCGCTTCAGAAGCAGAGTTATAAGAAAATTGAGATAATCATAGTTGATGATGGTTCGAAGGATAGAACTAGGGAAATTGTTGAAGGGTTTAAAGGAGTTAGATTGATTGAGGGAAAACATAAAGGGCCTGGATTTTCTAGGAATTTGGGAGCTGAAAAGGCTAAAGGGGAGATTCTTGTTTTTGTTGATTCAGATATGACTTTTGATAAGAATTATGTGAAAGAACTGATAAAACCTATAGTTGAAGAGGGTGCTCTTGGAACTGAAGATGGATTCCAAATTGCAGCTAATCAGGATAATATATGGAGCAAGTGTTGGGGGCAGTATACAAGGAGTTATGATGAAAATGTTAAGAAGTATGGTAATAAGAAGTACATAGAAGGATATATTTTTAGGGCGATATCTAAAAAAGAGTTCTTTAAAATGGGTGGTTTTGATCCTTCGTATGGATATGCAGATGATTTAACATTTTATTTTAAGTATGGGGTAAGTTCCCTTAGAGTTAAGAAAGCATTTTGCTATCATAAAAATCCTGAAACATTGAAAGCTGTGTATAAGCAGAGTAGATGGATAGGAGCTTCATTAGATAATGTGTTTCTTAGAATTCCTGTTTTGAAATATTTAGTGCCTTGGATTTTAGTTTTAATTTTTCCTGTTGCTATATTGCTTCTTTCTATAAAAAGAAGCTACAGAAATAAGAATTTTAGGACGTTGGTGCCTTGGATGATTATATTTATGGCTGTGAGATATTTTGGAACTATTTCAGGCATATTTAGAAAAGTGTATTTGAAAGATAATAGAAGATAGTTATTTTACGAATTCGTTTTTGTGCATTAATTCGCTTAGCCTTTCTGTTAGGATGTGATTAAAAATAAGATGGAAATCTTCTACACGCCCATAATGATTTTCTTCATAGATAATGTGATGATCCAACATAGTTTTTGCTTTCCCGCCGTCAAAACCTAGAAGACCGATTGTTATGGCACCTTTTGCATTTGCAGCTTCTATGGCTTTTAGTATACTTGGGGAATTTCCACTGGCAGTTATAAGAAGTATTACGTCTCCCGGTTTTACTAATTGTTTTAAAGGTTGAGAGAATATGTGGTCGTAACCTAGGTCGTTGCCTATTGCAGTCATTAAAGCGACATTATCTGTTAGAGACATGACTTTTAATCTTTTTAGATCTTCATCATATACATTTTTTAGTGTGCCTTTTCCTAAGTCGCAAGCCATGTGGGATGCTGTGGCAGCGCT
This sequence comes from Nanobdellota archaeon, assembly GCA_030647095.1. Classification (GTDB taxonomy): domain Archaea; phylum Nanobdellota; class Nanobdellia; order Pacearchaeales; family GW2011-AR1; genus UBA73. The sequence continues at coordinate 1,889 of JAUSKH010000066.1, forward strand.
GCCACCGTTTCCTACGATAAAAACTTGATTATTATTTCTCCAAGCTTGATAAATTATTTTTGAAATAGTATCAATTTTTGAAGTGTCTATTTTATCAAGTCCTTGCTTTAATTTATCAAAATAATCCTTTACGTATTCCATATTAATCTCCTACATACACAACTCTGCTGCCTTGGGGATCTAAATTTATATTTACTTCTTTAAGATTAAGAGCTAGCCTTACTTTGTCTTTTTTATCTCTATCGCAGTAAAATACTAAAAAGCCGCCGCCGCCTGCTCCAATCAATTTCCCGCCTTTTGCTCCTGCAGCTATTCCTTTATCATAATATTCATCTACTATGCTATTTGAAATTTTTCCTGTTACCTGTTTTTTTTCCATCCATCCTTGATGAAGTGCTATTCCAAATCTATCCATATCTCCTGCAGTTAGGGAATCTCTTATTTCTTCTGAAAGTTTTTTCATTCTTCTTAATGTTTCTCTTTTATCTTCTGTTTTTTCTTTCTGTTCAGTAAGTATTGAACTAGCTGGTCTTTCTCCTCCTACATAAAACATTAAAAGTCCGTCATTGAGTTTGGCTAGAGTTTCTTTCTTGCATATTAAAGGAGTAACTACAACACGATCGTCTGGCATGAATTCAATAAAGTTGAGACCGCCGTATGCTGAAATGTATTGATCTTGCTTTCCAATAGGTTCTTTTAGAATTTCTATTTCAATATGGGATGCTTCCTGAGCGAGCCTTTCTGCTGAGACGTGTTCGCCTTTGTAGGCATGTAATGCGTGAAGAAGGGCTACTGTAAAAGTACTTGATGAGCCTACACCTGTGCCTGCTGGAATATCGGATATTACAGTTATTTCAATTCCTTTTGATATTCCTACAAGTCTTAGACATTCTTTGATTCTTGTATTTTTCACTTCTTCTACACTATCAACTATTTCTGTTTGAGAGTATTTTAAGAGAAGTTTATTATGGAAATATTTATGGATTGCGATGTAAACGTATTTGTCTATGGCTGTGCTTGTTACACTGCCTGGCTCTGCGTGATAGAATTCTTTCAAGTCTGTTCCTCCGCCTGCAAAGCTGACTCTTAAAGGGGCTTTGGCTATTATCATGATTATCCACCATCATTCTGGCTTTTAAATTTTTGGTATTGGATATGTTTAAAAATACCACCATATAGTGATTTTTATGGGAATGCAACATTATCATTTGAATGTGAAGGGAGATAAGTTTTTCAAAATAGTTGACGGGGAAGAAGTTAGGGTTGATTATAGCCTAAAAAATTCTGAAAGGATTGCCCTTATTGATAGAGATGGAGTTATAGTGGAGAAACCTGAAAGACATAAGTATTGGCATTCTCCAAGCGATATGAATGTACTTCCAGGAGTACCACAGGCTATTAAATATTTGAATGATAGGAATGTACCTGTTATGATTATAACTAATCAGCCTGGAATATATAAGAAAGAGTTTGCTATTAAGGATTTAGTTGAGATGAACGAGGTTATACAAAGAAGCATTAGTAAAAATGGAGCACATATTGATGGTGTAATATTTTGTCCACACGGTAAAGCTAGTGAGACTGAAGGATGTACGTGCAGAAAACCCTCGCCTGGAATGGTAATATCTGGTATGGGACTTTATCATACACCAGAAGAAAAGACTTATGTTTTTGGAGATTTTGCATCTGATATAGGTGCTGCTGTTAATGCAGGTGTTAATCCTATATGGGTTGCAACAAAGCATGATGAATATGAAATAATGAGAGAACAGATAAGTGAAAAATATCCAGATGTTTTTAAGAAAGCTCAGTTTAATGATTTATATGCTGCTGTAAAAGCAGTTATTGTTTAGAGTTTTTTATAAATTCTTGAGCTTGTCGAAGAATTTCTGGAGTGCCTATATCGAATAGGTGTCCATTGTGCATAGTCCAGTATAACTTTTCTTCTTTTGCTATTGGTGGAAGAATATCATGACCAAAGTCACTGAAGCCTGCTGGAATTCTCTGGAGAATTTCTGGCTCAAGCAAGTATAGGCCAGAATTAATAAGCGCGTCTGGAATTTCTTCTGTTGGTTTTTCTACGAATTCTGTGACTTTTTCTCCACTGACTAAGACTGCGCCTTTTCCTTTAGTTGGGCGCAGTTTGTCGAGTGCTATAGTGGCTAAGGCTTTATTGCGCTCGTGAACTTCTATAAGAGGTTGTATTTTAAAATCAGCTAGAACGTCTGCGTAAACTAAAATGAATTTTTCTGTGAAGAAATCCCTGAAGTTGTTGAGTGCGCCAGATGTGCCAAGTAATTCAGGCTCAAATGAGTAGGTTATTTTAACTCCGAATTTTGAACCGTCTTGGAAATAATCTTTTATTGCTTGTGGGAAGTAATGAGTGTTTATTGCAAACTCTGTTATGCCTTGCTTCTTAAAATTTTCAATATGATGTTGCAAAAGAGGCTTTCCATTAAGGTTTACCATTACTTTTGGCATGTTTTCTGTGAGTGGACCTAGCCTTGTTCCAAGACCTGCTGCAAGAAGAAGTGCTTTCATATAAATGTCTCAAGGATACCCGGTCTTTTAAGGTTGGGAGGAATTGAGACCTCCTTTTAGTATTTCTATATTAAATGTTTCTCCTCTTGCTTTTTTATAATACTTATATTTTTGTGGAGTAAATCTTCTAATTGTTGTCCATAAATCAAAACTATCATCAAATTCTGATTTAAGCAATAAAACTAAAACTTCTCCTTTAGGAAGTTTATAATAATTCCAATTTTTTTCTTTCTTATCAAAATAAATAGTATCGTATTCAATAAATCGTGAATGTAATTCTTCTGAATTAACTTTAAAGACCTCTAATAAAGTTGCTTGTGTTGGGGGACTATCTGCATAAAAAGGCATCTTCTCATATTCTTCTGAAAACTTAATTGTTTTTTGCTCCATATTATTTTAAGATAACCTGCCCTTTAGGATGTGGGGGGATGTCATTTATCTACAACGCCAAGTTTTTTTAATTCTGCCCTAGAGTTTTTTACTATATGGGCTACATCGAATTTCTCAGATTTTATCCAGTCAATATAATCTTTAATTGATTTTTCTGGTGTTTGAGAAGGAGACCACCCTAGGGATTTTAATTTTGTTATATCTGAAATAGCGTTTCTAGTGTCTGTACGCCTGAATTCTCCATTAACTAGTATTTGAGAATTTGAATTGGATATTTTTTTCACCATGTGAGCAAAATCTAGGACGCTATATCCTTTTCCACCACCTACGTTGAAAACTTCAAAGTTTGTTCTTTCATCTTCTAGCATTAATGCATTTGCTTTTACAACATCTTCTACATTTACAAAGTCGCGAAGCTGGTTTCCATCTTCATAAACAGTTAGCGGTTCACCTGCAAGTGCTTGGGTGACAAAGATTCTTAGGGCTCCTGAATAAATATTTCTTGGGGATTGCCTTGGGCCCTGGACTATTGAGTATCTCACAATGGAGGTCGGTATATTATATGTTTTTCCTAACCTAAGGGCTAACATTTCAGAGGAAATTTTTGAAAGGCCGTAAGAATTAGTTGGATTTACTTTTTGGTCTTCTTTGAATGGCTGGAATTTTGCTATCTCGTTATATTTATCAAGAACTTCCCATCTTTTTTCTTTTAGTTGTTGCAAAGAACGAAGTTCAGGAAAGAATAATTCGCCTTTGCTTGAGATATATTCTCCATCTCCATAGACGAACTGTGAACTGGAATAGACTACTTTTTTTATTGGTAGTTTATTTTCTAGAATGATTTCATAGATTAGAGAGGTACTTACTGTGTTTGTTTCAAAGAATGTGCTGAAATCTGGTAATTGATCTTGATAAGCTGCAAGATGAATAACATAGTCTACACCATTTAAGGCTTCAGCAAAATCTTTCTTATTTCTTACATCTCCTTTAATTAAAGTGTAGCCTTTGTTGTTTACATAGTTAGGCCATTCTCCTATATGTACTGGTGGGGCAAGAAAGTCCAGTATTTTTATTTTGTAGCCTTTTTTAGCTAGCAAATCTGCTGTATGGCTTCCTATAAATCCTGCTGCGCCTGTTATTAAGACTGTTCCTTTCATTATTCTTCATTAAAAGGATGAATAATAAATCTTTCTATACTGTAATAGATTCATATTCCTAGAAGTTTGAAAAAATACTTAAAAAAAGAAAGAGATTATTTGAATTTCTTTCTTAGCAAATCTTCTGAAGATTTTATTACTTCATTGACAGTTATATTCCCGAGACATATTATGTCTTCGGGGCATTCCATTTTCTTCATAGTATAAGCACATGGTCCTGTATCAAATAAGATATGGTGCCTTGGACTGTCTATTGGCCAGGCCCCCACTACTTTTGGATATGAAGGCCCCATAAGTTCTACAATTGGTGTTTCTACTTGGTAAGCTATATGAACTATGCTCGTATCTGTGCTTATCAAAAGCCTTGTTTTGCTAAGTAAAACCCCAACTTCTCTTATAGATAGCTTTCCGCAGCAGTTAATTATAGGGACAGAAGATTGTTTAGCTATTTCATCTGCTAAAATGCTCTCGTCTTTAGAGCCTGTTATGAGAATGTTATATCCCTTTTTATTAAAGTGCGAGGCTACGTTGGCATATCTGTCCAGAGGCCATAAGTGGGGAGGCCATTTTCCTTTCTTAAGAGTCTCTACTACAAACTTTCCTCCTGGATGGATGATTATAAATTTATTTATATTATTTTTCTTTAAAAAAATATTTACATTTTCTTCATCTTTTTTTGAGTGTATAAATATTGCGCGCTTCTCTTTAAACTTGAATCCTAGACATTCGATAGTTTTGATGCATATATCTGCCATATGTGTTCCCCAAGGTGTAAATGGCTTTCTTGTAAAGAATATACGTCGATGAGGAAGAGCAAGAATAGACCTAACAGAGGGATAAAAAGGAGATACTCTGTATGGAATAAATAGAAAGTCCTTCGCATGCAAATTACCTAGGTCCATAAAAATAACGGCCTTGAAATTTCTTTTACGTATTTTAATAAGAATATCCTTTCCTGTATATTCCATCAAATCTATACCTGGAATCTTTCCAAAATTTCTTATAGTGTTT
>JAUSKH010000069.1 GCA_030647095.1 Nanobdellota archaeon
ATGCTCAAGTTAGTATCTCCACAAAATTTAACAGAAGGCGACTGGCTTGAAAGAGACGTAAGAATAGGAAATAAAACCATCAAAAAAACTGTTCATGGTCTTAGTTGGAATGAAATAAAACTTCTTAGAAAAGCAAATAAAAAAGTTTACATCAAAGAAGGAATACCCTTTGTGCCAGCATTTCTCATAGCATTCATAATCATGGCACTCTTCTTCTTAATTTTAAAATTTCCTCTTTCTGAACTTCTTTCTTTTCTTCCTTCTTAATAACCTCAACTTTTTTCTCTTTCCTAATAACATCTGTATTAATTGTCTTTGCCGTCTTTTCCAATTCCTCTCTCTCAGCTTTCTTACCTTGAGCGCCCGGTTTAGAATCCTCATAAATAGGAATTATTTCAAAAATAGCCTCTCCAAACTTCTCTTCAGCACTTAACCTAACATCCTTAGCACTCAAATTATCTTTAATCTTTGCAGCAAGCTCAGTTGCAAAACTCACTATTTCAGTAGGTATTTTCTTCTTTGATTTTACTTGGTCTTTTGGAATAACAATCACATGGCCATTAGAAAGAGGATAAATTTCCATAACGGCGATGGCTTTCTCATTTTCCTTAACAACAACAGCAGGTATCTCCCCATTTACAATCAGTCTATAAACCTGCTGCCTGCTCTTCTGCTGCTCCACCATCGCCTCAATAGCTTCGGGTGACATTCCATTAATCTGATCTATAGCCTCTTTCTTCTGCACCTCAGGCAAATGCCCTATCTGCTCCATCAACTGCTTCTTCAATTCCTTAACGTCTTCCTCATTAAATCCCATCTTTCTCTCAAGTTTAGCCTATTTTTATAGGTTTTCAATTCTCTAAAGATTAATTTTAAGATGATAAATTTGAAACTAGATTAAAACTTATAAAAGTAAAGAGATTGTCCGAAGATATAATTCAAGTCCATTATAAAGTAAAGAATTAAAAAAGATTATCTAACCAAAAACTCTTCTATAATCATCAATCTTGGCAGAAGAAACGTGTTCTATAGCTGCCAAGCCAGTCTCAATAACATCTGTATCCTGCTCTTCAGGCCATGCAAACTTAAACATCAATGCCTTCAAGCCAAAAGCAATAGGTTGTTCCTCATAAGAAATATTCATTGCACCTTTCTTCTGTAAGAATCTTTCACCTTCTAAAACTATATGCTTCAAATCAACTTCTGGCGATTCTGGCATAACTCTCACAATGATTGCTGCTATTCCTGCCATTATTCTCTCTCACAAAGGGGCTTTATAAATATTCGGAATCAGATAATAGAATTCTAGAGTATCAATTCTATTTTTCTAAATCTTCATCAACTTCAGCACCCACAACCTGCGGCATCAATTCAGCAACTGCCGCGTTATGCCATCTCTCATGCCTTGCCTCTTCAATAGCCCTTGGCATCATCTCCCTCAATTGCCCTTCTGTAAATCCATATTTGTCAATAACATAACTGAAATTTTTTATCACGTATCCTATATCATACGTTTTAAGAAGATTAAAAGTTTCTACCTGCTTCCTCACATCCTCAGCAATATTAGTAGGCTTCGCACCCTTCAAAAAATCTTCAACAGTCAATAAACCCTCAATCATACATTCCAATATATTGTTATTTATTTATATTTTTTGGTAGATATAATCTTACCCTAAACAAGTATCACTATCTCATCTATACAAATCCTTTTAAATCGCTCTTTCATAAAGCAATCATGGATAATTACCAGCAGCTGGTTGATCGCATAGCTCAATCAGCTAATCTTCAAAAAGAGGAAATTGAACGCCGAGTTGAAGCTAAAAGAGCAAAACTCTCTGGACTTGTTTCTAAAGAAGGAGCAGCACAGATAGTAGCAGCAGAACTAGGAATAAATTTTGATAAAGAACGCCTCAAAATATCTGAAGTACTTCACGGAATGAGAAAGATTAACACTTTAGGAAAAGTAATTGAAATCTCTCCTGTAAGGTCATTCAACAAAAACGGTAGGGAAGGTAAAGTAGTAAATCTTTTAGTAGGAGACGAAAGTTCAAATACTAAAGTTGTTCTCTGGGACACGAATCATATCTCACTTATTGAAAATGGAAAAATAAAAGAAGGAAGCGTAATAGAAATTTCAAATGCAAGTATCAGAAACGGAGAAATCCATCTATCTTCTTTTTCAGATATAAAAATTAGTAAAGAAAAAATAGAAAATGTAGTAACAAAAAGAGTATACTCTGAGAAAAAATTAAAGGATGCCCGCCCAGGCGATGTAATAAAAACACGTTCGGTAATTGTTCATACATTTGAGCCAAGATATTTTGAAGTCTGCCCACAATGTGGAAAAAAAGCAGTAGATGAAGAATGTAAGAACCATGGAAAAATAAAACCAATAAAACGAGCTCTCCTCAATATTACACTAGATGATGGCACAGAAACAATTAGAAGTGTACTTTTCGGTGAGCAAATAAACAAGTTAGGTCTAGATGACAAAGACATTTTCTCCCCAGAAGAAGTACCAAAATTAAAAGAGAAAATTCTTGGAGAAGAAAAATTATTTGCAGGAAGAATGGTAAATAACACTTTATACAACACAATAGAACTTAATATCGAACAAGTTGAAGAAATCAACCCAGATTCTTTAATTCAGCAGTTAGAATCTAAGGCATAAAACTATATTATCAATGACCTAAATTCTTATGAATCAAAAAACAAGATAATAATCATGTACAAAAGAATATTCTGATTAATTCAATAAAATATTACCTTTTTTATACTTGAAGATCCATATATAAAAGAATATCCAAAAAATCACATGAATCTTTATATACCACCCCCTTCTAACTGAATCATGGCAAAAGAGAGCTCTGAAGACGATAAAAAAGGCAAAGAAAAGAAATCTGAAAAAGAGGAAGAAAAAAAATTAACAGACGTACCAGGTATAGGTCCTGGGATTGCTTCTAAACTAGAAGCGGCGGGTATTTATGACTTAATGGGTCTAGCTGTAATGAGCCCAGCCACACTAGCTGATATGGCTGGTGTAGGAGAAGCAGTTGCACGAAAAGCCATACAAGCAGCAAGAAGCATGATGAATCTTGGTTTCATGGATGCTTCTGAATATGCAAAGAAAAGACAGAACATTCTCTATATAGCTACAGGATCTTCAAATCTCAATAATCTTCTGGGAGGAAAAGGCGTTGAAACTAGCTCAATCACAGAAGCGTATGGCGCTTTTGGTTCCGGTAAATGCATTAGCAAAGATACTGATGTTTGCTATTTTAACGATACCCGCATGCACGTTGAACCAATAGAAAAGACATATGAAAAATACAAAGAAAAAAATGAAGAATTTGGATTCGAAGAAGGGCATGCTGTTCCAATTTCAACAGTCAAAGTACTTGCATGGAATAATGGCTCTTTCAATATAACAAATGCAACACATATCTATAAAGAAAGAGTAAAAAACCTTTATATAATAAAAACTAAAAGAGGAAGAATACTCAAAATAACAGGCAATCACCAATTATTAAGCTTTAACAATGGAGTACAATGGAAAAAGGCAATCTCTCTAAAAAAAGGAGATATTATCGCAGCACCCAAATCAATCGATTTTATCACAGAAACAATCTACGATGAAGATGACTCATATTTTCTTGGGTTATTTGCAGCAGAAGGAACTTCTAATCCGTTCTCTATTTCAATAAGCTCTGAAAAAATTAAAGATTGGCTGTGTGAATACATAAACAAAAAATTTGGATATGTCCCGACAGTCAGAAAAGATAATAGAAGACCAACACCAGTTTATATCATACTATTAAGAAATAAAACAAGAGAAATAATGGATGATTTAGACATATGCAACTCATCAAATAAAAAGATTCCAGAAAGTATTTTCCTCTCTTCAGAAAAAGTAATTCTTTCATTCTTAGGAGGCTATTTCGATGGAGACGCAGAAGTTTCTCTAGATGATATTTCAGTAACAACTAAAAGCAAAAAATTAGCAACTCAACTAACATATCTCCTACTAAGACTAGGAATTACAGCATCTGTAAAAGATAAAAGGGTAAAAGAATGGTTATATAAAGTAGTAAGAATCTCAGGAGAAGATAGAGAAAAGCTAAAGCGAATTAAATTCAAAGAAAAGGAGTTCTCTCCCAAAATAAAGAACAGTTCATATGGTTACCCTAGAACAATTATTTCATTCATAAGTGACCTCTACAAAGAAAGTATAGGAAGTAATAGGGGTAGGCTAAGAAAAATTGTAGGGAAATATAATGACAGCACTGCTTATAGAAATCTTGTAAACAGTTCAAATGCAGAAGTCATAAATTCTAATACATTAGGGAGTATAGAAAATATATTCATAAAACAAAAAGAAGAGTTCTTAAAGATAATAAAAACATTAGAAAAAGAATATTTTTCTCTGAAAACTTTAAGAACAGTTTATCCTATACTTCCGTTTGCCTTCAATAGTTTATCAGAAAAAATGGGTGTGAAAAAGAAAACAATGCAAAATTATTATTCTAGGAACATACCCCAAACAAAAATAGAATTATTGAAAAATCTAATAATTAACGAGTTAAAAACCCGTATAGACACTATCTGCCTTGCATTATCTCTTATAGCAGAAATAAAAATGTTCACTTGGGATGTCATAGAATCGCTAGAAGTAATAGAATATAATGATTTTGTCTATGACTTCGTTGTACCAAACGGACATTCATTTATAGGTGGTAATATACCTACCATGATGCACAATACGCAACTAGCGCTAACTCTGGCAGTAAATGTTCAGCTTCCAAAAGATAAAGGGGGAGCAGAAGGTAAAGCAGTCTACATTGACACAGAAGGAACATTTCGTCCAGAAAGAATAAGAAAAATAGCAGAAGCTGTTGGAGCAACTCCTGAAAAAGTACTAAAAAACATTCTAGTAGCAAGGGCATTCAACTCAGATCATCAGATACTTTTACTTGATAAAATTAATGAAATGATAAAAGATGGAGAGCCAATAAAAATAGTTATTATAGACTCTCTTACAGCACATTTCAGAGCGGAATTTGCAGGCCGAGGTCAATTAGCAGATAGGCAACAAAAACTAAATCGCTACTTACACAACTTAATGAGGATGGCAGAGCAACACAATTTAGCTGTCTTTGTAACAAACCAAGTTATGGCAAACCCAGCAGTAATGTTCGGAGACCCAACAACAGCTATTGGAGGGAATATTGTGGGACACGCTTCCACATATCGTCTATACTTCCGTCGCGGAAAAGCAGGAAGCAGAGTAGCAAAACTTATAGATTCGCCAAATCTTCCTGACAACGAAGCCCAATTTTTCCTAACAGAAGCAGGAATCAGAGACGCAGAGCAATAAAAAAGTGATTTTTCATCAATTTAGAATAGTACATAAGTTTTATATACAACTTACTTCAATAATAAAATATGAAAAAAGAGATGGTGAGAACATTACTAGTAACTTTATTCTGCATAACTTTGTTAGTTACTTTAACTTCCGCACAAGTTATAATACCTAAAGGAAATATTAAATATTTAGGTTCAGATAAAGAATCAGAGTTTTCCTGGCAGGAAGTTTATCTCACGCTCAATGAAAACAAAACTTCAGGTACAGTATACGTTAACGCATTTGCAGATAGTTCTCCCATACAATTAAGTCTATCTATCAGTCAGACACATCCACAAATACAATCTAATAGAATAGTTATATCGACACAATCCCATTTCCCACAACCAGGTTCGTTCACCACAGCCATGTATTCTTACACAGGAAGTTACACAAAATTCAATGCTTCAATACCACAAATAAACGGCAAGTTAAGAATAACGTTTAACAAAAAGACAGGGACTTACACAATACAATCATTATCTCCTCCTAAAGGAATAAAGTTTTATCTCTACAACATTCCTAACTAAACATATTTACCGAGATAGTAAAAGTTTTATATACCTCTAAATAATTAAATAATAGAAAAGCGTTCTTAATAATACTTTTTAAGAGAAAATTTAAAAATGAATGATAATATCATAGAAGTAAAAAATCTTGTAAAAAAATTTAAGGATTTGAAAGCAGTAGATAATATCTCATTTAATGTAAATCTATTTAACCCCTGATTTATTAGAGTTATCATGGAAGTTGGAAAAGAGTGTGAGAAACAAATATCCTTAAATTTATCGCCGTCAAGTATTAATACCTATTATCAAAGCCCTCTTTTATTTTATCTAAAATATATCTCTAAAGTTCCTGACGATACGGCTATACCATTATGCTATAGTCTTTCTGGAAACATAGTTCATGGATGTCTTGAAAAATACGCTAAAAAAGAACTTGACAGAGATGGCGCATATTCGCATTTATTAACTCAGTGGGAAAAACAAAATTTATACAATCATAAAGATATTTATAATAATCTACTAAATCCACTGGACTATCTTACCGCGATGATTAGAGGCATTGAAGTAATAGATCAGCACGAAAATCATATATGTGAAGAAACAATATTATTTCCATTTAAAGAAAATGAGATTATAAAAATAGGGATAAAGGGGATAATAGACCTGCAAGCAATCGAAAAAAGATTTAAGCAACACGTTATTTTAGATTATAAAACAAGTAATAGCGTAAGTGAAGATAAAAACTTTAAACGCCAGGCCCTATTTTATAATTTTCTGCTTTATAAAAAGAAAAATATTGTGCCTTCAAAAACAAGTTTGCATTATCTTAAACTAAAAGTTTCTAAAGATTATATATTTAGTCTAGAAGAAATAGAAGAATTTGAGAGAGAACTAAATAAAATTGCTGATCAAATACTATTCTTTGGCACAAATATTGAAAATTACCCAATTGGTAGAATAGATGATATGTTTAATAGTAAAAAACAAGCTTGTTTAAGAGAAGAAAAAAGAAGAAATAGCCTAAGAGAAGTTATAGGAAATAACATTAATAATCGGAAAAAAGAAGTTATTTCCTAGATAGGGGTTAACTTTAAAGAAGTCCGAAAATTAAAGTTAATCACTATAAGTGTGAAAGTTAAGTTGAGTAAAACTCTGTAAAAATAGATAGCTAAATGCTCCAGAAAACGCTCCCCGAATCTCAGCGTCGATAAAATTTAAGGGGATTAATCTTAAGTTAATGTCCCCGCTAAATTTAAAATTCGAAAGATTTAAATATAACTATATCTATAGTTATAGATATAGTTATGGAAACGACAATCTCAATTAAACAAAGCACTGCACAGATGTTAGCTCAGCTCAAAAAAAAAATGAATATGAAGAGCATGGACGAAGCTATAGTAGAAATAATGAGAAAATCAGAGAATCTTCCAAGATCAAGATTTGGTTCACAACCTAGTCTTAAATCTTTTAAAAAAGAAGAGCGTGCAAAATTCCATGAGCTATGAATTTATAGTTGATTCTTATGCATGGGTAGAATATTTTAAAGGTTCAAAACAAGGAGAAATCGCTAAAAAATTTATTGAGAGTAAAACTTCTGCTACATCAGTTATTACTATTGCAGAGCTTTCTGAGAAGTATCAAAGAGAGAGTAAAAGTTTTGAGGAAGATTTTAATTTCATAATTTCACAAACAAAGATTATCCAACTTGATATTGAAATTGCTCTTCTTGCAGGAAAGATTAATAATGAAAATAAGAAAAAGATAAAAAATTGGGGAATGGCTGATGCAATTATTTTGTCCAGTGCAAAAATCAATAAGAGCAAGGTTGTGACTGGAGATGAACATTTCAGAAATCTTGATTCAGTGATGATTAATATATAAAATTTAAGTAATACGCCCCATAATTACTTAACCTTAGGGATTAATTCCCCAACTTTTTCCTCAACTATTTTTTATTATTTCTTTTTTTAATATTTTTATTTGCAGCAATAGCTTTACAAACATATGTAGGGACTGCCATTGCATGCGTTGGAACATGCCAGGTTGCAACAGCTTGACCTGCTGCACGAGCTGCGAATCTTGCAGCATCTGATTTTGATTCACGGGCTGCTGCATGAGAATCAAGAGAAAGTTTACGTACTTCTTTCATGCTTAATTCTTTATCTCCCTTTGCCCAAGATCTAATTGCATCTATTGCTTTACGTGGGCGAGAATCATTCGGATATTCTTTTTCAAAAAATGGGAGAACTTTTTCAGCTTCTTTTGCTGCTTTTAGTGCAAATAATTTATGATAACGAGAATTGCGCTCTACACTTTTGTTTTGATTATCTTGCACATTATTCTATAACCCTTGATATTATAAAACTTAGCATAAATTATGTTACATTTTATGTAATAAAAAGTGTAACATGCCCCCACGATTACTTAATCCTAAGCAGGCTGGGTCGCAATTCAAAATTGAATTGATTAAAGAGATTATAAGACTTCATGAATTTTGACTGATAAGAAATCATTACTTCATACAGATTTATTTAACAATGAGCATCTAATAACATTTAGGATAGGTTCTAGAAATAGGACGAGTCATCATCTTTAGATTAATTATGGGACAGCCTGCTAAGGATTAACTCCCTAACTTTTTCGTCAATTTAAAGAATTGTAAAGTGATTACTTCACTATTTTTAGAAATTTATTTCTTTTTTGTAAATAATCCAACTACCCAAACAATGATTCCGATTAATATTAATGGATATCCTATACCTATAGCAACAAAGCCTGCATCTGTTTTGCTAAAAATACTAGACATACCAAAAAAAGTGCCGTCCAATAGAAGAAACAAAATACCCAAGACAGCTAAACATAGAGCCCAAATATTTATCTTTCTCATATAAAGTATAAACTAATTTGATATTTAAAGTTAAGCTTTTTATCAAGAGCCTGAACTTTTTGGTTCAAAGAAGTGATGGGGCAGTGAGCCAAAATGCTCTTTACTTATTCGGTTTATGTAGGAGATTTAATCCTAAGCAGGTTGGGTCACAATTCAATTAACCCAAACAATAAATCAAACAAAAAACAATATTTTTGTTGATTGAATTAATTTTCCCTATTAACATGTAAATTTTCTTCAAATTATGTGC
>JAUSKH010000079.1 GCA_030647095.1 Nanobdellota archaeon
AGAAGTGTATATTTAAGATGGAACAAAATACAATCTCTGCAAGAGTAACTTTGAATGAATATACTAATAAGGTGCTTGGAGTCATTAAAGCAAAATATGGTCTAAAGGATAAATCTGAAGCTGTAAACAAATTTATTGAGCTTTATGGCGAAGATGTTATTGAAAACGAAGCTAGCGATGAATATCTAAAAAAAGTTATAGAATTAACTGATAGGCATATGAAAAAATACGGGAAGAAAAAAATGAGTCTTGTTGAGTTAGACAAGATTATTGAATAAAATGTTTGACTTTGATTTAACAGATGAATTAAAAGCAAAATTGATAAAAATATCCAGAAAGGACAAGAAAAAAGCAGAAATAATTAACAAAAAAATTAAAGAGATAATAAATTCCGATTCTGTCTCAATTGAGCATTATAAAAATTTACGTTATGACTTAAAAGAACATAAGCGAGTTCATGTAGACAAGCATTTTGTTTTGACATTTAAAGTTGATATCAAGAATAATTTTATTCTCTTTGCTGATTTTGATCATCACGATAATATTTACAAGAAGTAGATGTGAATAATTTATCTTTTTAGAAGGTTTTTTATACTATAACAAAAGGTAATATTTATGGTTTGGAAAGATAGTGTATCTTATATGAGAGACTTAAATTTTTTAGACCCTTCTCTTTTATTAAGTTGCCTTGCTTTATATGATGTAGTTGAAACACAGTATCGTTTATCTTTTAGATTAGAGTTAAAGCAAGAAGAAGTTGTTAAAGTCCTTCCGTCTTTTATACTAACGGGTGGACTTCAAGAAAAGCCTTATGACTTGTGTCTTAATAAGAAAGGTGATATTGTTCGTAGGGTGGAAAGTACAATTTCTTCTAGTCAGGGAATAGAAATGAGCAGAAAAACAGTAGGAGCTCCAGATTTTTCTGATTTAACGCTTTTTGCTGAAAATTTTGCTGAAAGACTTCCTTTAATTGCCAACGAGTTAGAACCTGTTTCTTATAATAGCCTTGGTTTTTCTATTACTAAAGAAGATTGTGAACGTTTACAATATCAGGCTGTGAATAAGTTTTATGATTGTTTTAGCGGGTATATTACTGATAGGTTTTTATGGGGTACTGGTAAATATAAAGTAACAATGGAAAATAAACATGATTTACATAAGATTATTGACCCTTTAGTTTTCTAGTGTATTTGGAAATAATTAAAAACTGACCTCTGCTTAATAATTGATGAATCAAATTAGTGTCCTTAAAGGAAAAATAGGTTTGGAAATTCATACTTATTTATTGACTCGGGAGAAATTATTTTGTACGTGCAAAGCGTCAAGAGAGAAAGGTGTTCAGCCGAATATTTATATTTGTCCGATATGCACAGGACAGCCGGGAGCAAAACCGATGCTGCCGAATAAAAGTGCTGTTGAGAAGGCCGTACTTATTGGTTTGTTGCTTGGATGTGAGATAAATGAAGAAATGATGTGGCAGAGGAAGCATTATAGTTGGCCTGATTTGCCTAAAGGATATCAGAATACTCTTTCTGGACCGTATGCTTTTCCTGTAGGGGAGAATGGAAAATTTCAGGGAATAAAGATAAAGGAAATGCATCTTGAGGAAGACCCTGCTTCTTGGGAACCTTCAACAGGAAAAGTTGATTATAATAGGTCTGGGTTGCCCTTGGTTGAAATAGTTACTGACCCTGATTTTGAAAGTGCGGAAGAGGTTTCTAATTGGTTAAAAACATTGTTGCATAATCTTGCTTATTTGAAAGTTGTTGCTTCTGATGCTGGAATCAAAGTAGATGTAAATGTAAATATTCCTGGAAAGACTGAGAGAGTTGAAATAAAGAATGTAAACTCTATTGATAATATTGCTGCAGCGATTAATTATGAACTTGAAAGGCAGGCAGAGGAAGGCAGTGTGCAAGAAACTAGAAGATTTGATGAAGCAAAAAGGACTACTATAAAAATGAGGGAAAAAGAAGGGATGGAGGATTATAGGTTTATTAGCGATCCTGATTTGCAAAATATTGTTTTAGATAAAACTTTTGTGAATTCTTTGAAAGTTAAACTACCAGAGCCACCTGGAAAGAAAATTGAGAAATTTATATCTAAATATAAAATAGATAAGAAGGATGCTGAGGTTCTGGCTCAGAATTTGGATATTGCTGAATTCTTCGAGGAAGTAGCAAAGAAGGTTGATGCCAAGTTTGCAGCTAGATGGGTGTGTGTTGAATTGTTAAGGCATTTGAATTATAATAAGAAAATGCTTGAAGAGCTGGATATAAAGACAGAACATTTTATTGAACTTTTAGATATGGTTAAAAGCGGGAAGATTACTGAGTTGCAAGGCAAGGAAATTTTGAATAAGTTTTATCCTTCTAGTTTTTCTTTGAAAGAAAAAGGTTTTGAAGGAAAAATGAGTGATTCTGGAGCTTTGGAAAAAGTTTGCAAAGAAGTTATAGCTGCAAATAAGGAAGCTGTTTCAAAATACAAGGCTGGAGATGAAAAAGTATTGAATTTTTTAATTGGGCAGGTTATGCATAAGACACAAAAAAGGGCTGATTTTAGAGTGGTGAGAGAAGTTTTAGAGAGATTACTCAACTGAAAGAAAAGTTTATATAGGTACCTATACCTATGCCTATATGGTTAAAGTAGTATCTTTATCAAATGAGGCATATGAAAAATTGAAAGTACTAAAAGGAGATAAGTCTTTTTCAGATCTTGTTATTGAGTTGGTGGAAGAAAAAAGAAAGAGAAAAAAAGAGATTATGAAGTTTGCTGGAATTTTCAGCGAAAATTCTAAATTTTGGGGAGAAATGGAAAAGAAAATTTATGAAGATAGAAAAAGATCAAGACTAAGGGAGATTAAGTTCTAATGTACTGTTTGGATACTAATATTATTATTGAGTTTTTGCGTGGCAATTCCGCTATAATAAAGAAAATTGAGGAAGTCTCTGAATATGAGGATATATTTCTGAATCCGGTTACAGTCTGTGAATTATTCAAGGGAGTTTATATTTCTCCTAAGTCTGATGAAGAGCTCAAAGCTGTTGAAAGTTTTGTAAACTCGTTTGATATTTTAATTTTTAATATTGATGTCTATAATGAGTTTGGAAAGATTTATTCTCTGGCGAGAAAATCTGGAAATTTAGTTGATGATTTTGATTTAATTATAGCTGCTTTTGCCAAAGCATATAATTTGGTATTAGTAACTAGAAACAAAAAACACTTTGAGAAATCAGGCATTAAGATTGAGGTTTGGTAGCCGCAAATAGGAATATATTTAAAGAGTTCTTCTAGAGAGATTTTATGGCAGATAAATCAATTGACTTTAAGTTTTTTTATAAGTTATCTTCTTTGTATGAAGCTCTTACTCTGAGTGCTTGTGATCCTGTTGTTGTGCCTTCTGGGATTGGGAGTAAAGGCTTGCATGTTTTTTCTCATATGTTTTATGATTGTATGGAAGACGAGGAAGAAGGATTTAGAATTATGGAAGATAGAAAGAGAATTGCTCAGGAAGATATTGTTAATCACTTTTCTTTTCATGAATATGCTGTAAAGGCTTTTTATAGTATTGACGAGCTAGCCAACGTAAATAATAGGGAGGGAGTTGTAAATATAGCTAGAGAATTAGCTATTCAACTTGAACAGTATTCTGGTTTTACTGGAATTATTACGGAACATAAAACAAGATTAGAAAAGAAAGCTTTTTTGAATTATCCTGTTTGCTTTAGAGGACATTATTTTCAAGTTCCTTGGTATACTAATTTAGCTGAAAAATCTTTTAATCCAACTATTTCTGAATCTGGAGTTATAACAGAAGCAATTAAAACCAGATATTTAGGAAACCAGTTTTTGACTGTTCAGGGTCCAATACCTAAAATTACTATAAGTGAAGGAAAGGATAGCGGGGAAGGTTTAATTGATACTTCATTAAGAGGAAGATTGGAGTTGACTAAGGAATTGCTGAGAAGAGCAGGATTTAAAATTAAATTAGATTAAGTTTTTTGGAAAATATAAAATGGTTTCTTTAAAAGCGATTTTAACAGAAAACCTTATATACTACATTGTGCACATTATATAACATGATTGTTAAGGATTCAATGGTAATAATTCATTTAGCAAAGATAACTTTACTGGAAAGTAGTTGTGAATTATTTAAACATGTAATAATACCTAATAAGGTATATAACGAGATAATGAAAGGGAAAGAAAAAGGATATGGCGAAGTTTCTTTAATTGAAGCTCTTATAGAAAATCATAAGATATTAGTAAAATCAATAGAGAGAAAAGACTTACTTGATAAGGTTGTTGATTTTAATATCCAAGGGGGAGAGGCGGAAGCGGTCGCACTATATTGGCAGGAAAATGCAGATTATCTTGCAACAGATGACGATAATATTAGAAAGAAAAAGGAATTGCTCAGACTGAATTTAATAGGCACGCCTGCAATTCTACTTTTACTCTACAAGAAAAAAATAATAAAAAAAGAAAAATGCCTTGATGCAATACATAAGTTGAAGAAGATAGGTTGGTTCAGTAGCACTATAATAGATAAAATGATTATGGAGGTGAAAAATGGATAAGCCAATAGGGATACGTCTTCCAAAAGATATATTGAAGAAGATAGAAATACTTGCTAAAAACCGGGCTGAAGACAGAAGCACAGTGATAAGAAAATTAGTTTTGGTTGGATATTCTCAGCTTATAAAACAAAAATCAGCCGGAGATTATGTAAAGGGAGTTATTACTCTTTCTGAAGCAGCAAACAGATGTTCTTGCACTTTTTGGGAAATGGAAAAATACCTTGTAGAGCAGGGATATAAATCAGATTATTCTATAGAAGACCTTGAATCAGAATTAAAATCATTTAGAAAGTGATTTTTTTTAAATTAAGTTTTTTGGAAAATAGTCTATTTTGTATTCGTCAAAAATAACTAGAGATTCATAAAGTTTTATTATATCTGAGAATTTTTCTTTAAAATCTAGGAGAACTTCCTTAAATTCTTCAGTATTCATGACGTGTATATCAATCATTAGATTGTATTTTCCTATTGTATTAGTTACATAATAAACATTTTTATGTTGCCTACAGAAATTGATAAAATCTTGTTTCCTTTTTTCTGATGTATTATTTAGCTGGATAAGGATAAGATGCCATTGGTATCCTAATTTGTTTACGTTTATTTTGGGTTTAAAGCCGATTATAATTCCATTTTTTATTAATTGATTTAAATGATAACGGACTACATGTAAGGGTATTTTTGTTTTTTCAGATAATTTTACAATTGAAATTCTCGCATTTTGTGATATTTCTTCTAATATCTTTTTGTCTTTTTCTTCTAGTTCAACCTTTTCTTTTTTTTCTGTTTGTTTTACGCTCTCTATTGTTTCTTTTCCTAGTAATTTATATTTTATATGCTCTGATTCAATTAAAGTTGTGAAGTCATATTCATGCAAGTGTTCTCCACATATTTTTATTACTTCGTTTAATGATTTATCGAATGTTGATATTGAATCAGCATATATTAATAGGGCTGCGTCCCATCTTCCAACTCCACTTACTAACCATCCTACGTAGTCTAATCGTTTTATTCTTTCTAATAAGTCTTTTTCTTGCTTTTTGTTTATTCTTTCTAATTGGAGAAATACATAGTACGAATTGAAACCAATAAGACCTGTGTTTATTATTGTATAGAAACTGGTTATAACTCCTTTTTCTAATAGCTTTTGAATTCTATAATTTGCTACTTGTTTGCTTATTCTTGCCTTTTTTGCTATTTCTGAATCTGATTGGCGAGCATTTTTATCTAACTGAACTAGTATCTTTCTATCTTTTTCATTAAGATTAATAGATTCAATCATATTAAGCTTATATTATAATAGATATATAAATATTATCATTTTGTCAAGATTTAAAGTCCAATATTTTAAATAAGTAATATATTACTTCACATCATGACAATTGAAAATAAATTTGAAGAAATAAACGGAAAGGTAGCTAATGTAGCTTGGGAAGGTATAGAGCATGTTGTTAATTTATATAATCGTGCTTATGAGTCTAACCCCAAGCTAACTAGTTATATAAGCGCGGCTGTTGGGACTATTGGTGGAGATATAATTGCTAAGCGTTTTATAGAAGGAGAAGAAATTAGTGTACGAGATTTAGCTTTTACTGCTGCAGCTTCAGCTTACCAGGCCTGGCTTTATCCCAAACTAATTCCTTTGGCTGATAAAATTGTAAATGTTCCTTTTGTCGAAAAAGGACTAGAAAAAATGCGAATAAGCAAAAAGTGGGGGAAAGCCCTTGCTTTGACTGCTCTATTCTTTCCACTAAATATTTTTTATTGGGGTGTTTTATCTATAAAAAATAAAACTCCCATTAATATGAAAGGTATGATTGTAGGTGCTAGAACTATTGCAGAGGCTTCGGTTCCTTATACAGTTGTTGATTATGTAGTAGCTAATAAGATAGATAAGAAATACTCTTTGCCTGTTTGGAGTGCAGCAGAGTTGGGATGGAATACCTATTTCGCTTTGAAAAATTATGTTGCTAGGAGAATAATTGGCAGTTAGATCAGATTAATAATCTCTCTTAGAGCACCTAGAACAAAGAGAATTATAAGTATCCAGGTAAGAATTTCTGAATATGGAATTGAATAAGCTGGTTTTTCTTCACCTTGGGCTTTTGCTTTTTTTACCATGAATAAAATGAGTATTGCTGCTAAGCCGCCTGAAATTGCTCCACCGAAACCAATTATTTTAGTGAATGCTGCAATTTTTAAGAAACTTAGAATTAGAAAAAGGGCAAGTGGTACTAGAACTACAATAAGCCACGCTTCCTTTCTTGATTTTTTGAAATCAAAACGAAGAGTGTCAATTAGAGCATTTGTATGCACTAGGTAAGCTGTTAGCATTGTAATCATTCCTAGAAAAATGAATGGTTTTCCAAGAGCTAGAGTAGCTATCGGAGGAGTTGATGTTCCTTTTGTACCCACAACAACTATTGTGAATATAATATAAATTATTAGAGTTATGAGGTTCGCTGCTATAAGTGATTTTTTTAATCCTGTTTTTTGCTGTTTAAGCATTCTTATTACTTCTGGAATTGCAGAGAAGCCTAGAAAAGCAAAGAGTACAACACCGAATGGTGTGAATACTTGATTTATATTAATTTGTGAGAGGTTGGCTGGATTTATTTTATTCCAGGAGATTACAACTATTGAAATTATAGTTATTAAGATGAATGTAACTCCAACTTCTTCTCCTTCTTCAAGAGCTTTTAGACCAAACCAACCTATTACAGATAAAATTAACCAGAATAATATTCCTAGGTAGACTTGGTATTGCGCGGTGTTAAATATTAAATAAGAAAGAGATTCTCCTTCGGCAACTAGATAAGCTACAAGAGCGGCGTAAACACCGAAAAATACAGAAAGGGTCATGAGGATTCTTCCTTTCTGGCCTAGATATTTTTCCGCGTAGCCAGTTAGTTGGTGTGTGCCTTTTGTACGGAGTGCTATTTCTCCAATATAGAGATTAATTAGGAGAATAACTAGCGCGATGAAAATCATAAGTATTAGCCCTAGAGTAAAACCAGATTTTGCTATAACATAGGGAATGCCCAGCATGCCGGCGCCCATAGTAGCGCCTATAATCGTTAGTGTTGCTAATAGTGTCTTAGACATTTTTCCTCTTTTTATTATTTAGAAAAGTTGGAGGGCTTATTTAATGGTTGCGATTAACCCCATGATGCTGTGAGTGCTGAAGAGGCGTATGGAATTGCATGAGGACCATCTTCCAATCTTCTTGAGTAAGAATCTTCTCTTATTATTCTTACTTTTATGGGTTTCTTTTTGCTCTCCTTGGATTTTGTTAGTATTTCTATATCTTCAAAAGAGTCTTTAAGCCAATCTTCCAGAGTGTTGAGTTTTCTTGATTCACGTAGAATCTTTCCTAAGGGAGGAGGGGAGTATTTGATATTTGGTTCTGAAAGTCAATTATCGCAGAAATTGCCTGAGTTTGCTGAAATTTATGTTGCAAGGAAAGATAAGAAAAAATTGAGGGCAAGATTATTGTTAAGAGAATCGATGAGGGGAACTGGGAAGAAGATGAGCAAGTATACTAAAGTAAGGTATGTCCCTAAAGATATTAGGTCTTTGATTAATCTTAATGTATATGAGAACAAGGTTGCTCTTTTTCTTTGGTCTGAAATACCAGAAGCAATAATTATAGATAATAAGGATGCGGCAGATTCTTTTAGGTCTTATTTTGAATTTATGTGGGAGAAAGCCAAGGCTTGATTTTTAAAAGGTAATTTTAAATAGTAAAGGTTATCGAGTAAATCATGGAAGAACATGAGATAGATGGAGAAATTGAAAATGAGTGTTTAGGAGAGGCTACCCTTTATTCAGGATTTATGGAAACTTTTGCAAATCCAGAAAAGCCCATTATTTATCGCTCTCCACAGATACGTATGGCTCAAGAGGAGGGTTTTTTAGATCTTGAATCTTTGAGTAATAGAGATTTTAGATTTACTCTTATTGGAGGTCTTATGGATGTTATAAACGCTCATGTTTTATTTGTTGATGAGAAAGAACCTATAGAAAGCGACGTTTTATTTTACAAATTATATCCAAGCAAAAGAAAGATGAATGGGGGTCAATCTGAAAATACTTTCTACCAAGACTTTTCTACTTGGGTTGAGGGAAAGGTTTTCATTAGCCCAAATATACAGGTTGAAGAAAGTTCTTTGGGTAATGGAAGTAAAGAGGGAAGTATTAAATATAAGACTTTGGAAGAGCTTAGTAATAGACCTTACAGATTTAATAAGGATTTTTCTAACGCTGAAGCTTCTGTTTTAGCGCAAGTTGTTTATCTTGATAAAAGAGAACCTCGGGAGTATTCCATATTGCTTTCTAAGCTACTTTCTAGCAAACAAATGCCATCCGAGGAAGTTGCTAGAAGAATGAAAAAGAAGGAAGCAAAATAAATACAATAAAAAGATTAAAAAGGTACGATAAGCACTCTTGTGTAGAGGCCCATAAGTTAATGGATTAGACTCCCCGGCTTCGGACCGGGAAATCAGGGTTCGATTCCCTGTGGGCCTATTTTTTACGCTGCTAGGGCAGGACGTAGGTTGTAGCCTACTCTTGCTGCAGCGTAAGCATCAGCAGCTCTTTCGCTGTTGATACCTAGAGAGTGGGCAACTTCATGATGATAGACGAATTTTTCTACGTAAGAGGAGAGGTTATTTGCTATGTAAATTGTGTGCGTTCTTGGATCGTACATACCAAGAACTAGACCTCTTGATACTTTTGGTAATTCAGAAGGCGATATTCTAATTACTTGAGCTGGTTCTCTTGAATTATTCTTTTGATTTTTTCTAATTGGACAGGCTTCTTTTTGAGAGTTGTATTTTAATTTATAAGAGTCTTTTGTAGCAATTTTTAGAGGAGATTCAACAATATCACTAAGTTCTTTATGATTTTCACGTTTTGTATCATTTGTTTTAAGAGGAGGAAGAAAGTGAAGATTTTTATTGTTAAAATAATCCTGTATTAATTCTTCTTCTATTATGTATAGATTACATTTGTTGTATTTTTTAGGAGCATAATTATTTCTTTGTTTTTTCATGACAGTTTGATTTATTCAGGGTTTAAGTTCTTTTTGGTTGCGTTTTTAGGTTTATGAAAACCGTCAAGTTTAATAAATATCTTTATTATTGTTAGGGATGGGAAAGAAGACTGAAAAAGTAAAAGACGAGAAAGGGATAACTGCTGAGAAAGAGGATGACTTTACAGATTGGTTTACTCAGCTTATGATTAAGGCAGAGCTTGCTGATTATACAGATGTTTCTGGGTGCATTGTTTTTAGACCTGCATCTTATGCTATTTGGGAAAAGATAAAGGAAGAGTGCGATATCAGATTTAAGAAACTTGGAGTGAAGAATGCTTATTTTCCTTTATTTATTCCTGAACATGTACTTGTGAAAGAACAGGAACATATAGAAGGGTTTTCACCTGAAGTTGCTTGGGTGACTCATGCTGGAGATACAAAATTAAGTGAAAGGCTTGCTGTAAGACCTACTTCAGAGACTATTATGTATGAATCTTATTCTAAATGGATTAGATCGTGGAGAGATTTGCCTCTGAAATTGAATCAGTGGAATAATGTTGTTAGATGGGAGTTTAAACATCCTGTTCCATTTTTGAGGACACGAGAATTTTTATGGAATGAAGGACATACTGTTTATGCAACTAAGAAAGAAGCAGAATCTGAAAAAGATCAAATAATCGGTATTTACAAAGAAGTGTGTGAAGAGTTCCTTGCTTTACCTTCACTGATTGGTAAGAAAAGCGATAAGGAAAAATTTGCAGGAGCTGAATATACTATTTCAATGGAATTTTATATGCCGAATGGAAAATGTATTCAAGGTCCTGATTTTCATCACGATGGACAGAATTTTGCTAAAGCATATAATATAAAATTTTTGAATAAGGTGGGCAAGGAAGAATATGCTTACCAAAATACTTGGGCTATTACAACTAGAATGTTGGGAGTTACTTTTGCTATACATTCTGATAAAAAAGGATTGATTTTACCTCCTAGGATTGCTGTAAATAAAGTTGTTATTGTACCGATTTTTTTTGGAGACTCTAAAGAAAAAGTATTAAAGAAGGCGAAAGAAGTTGGTAATTCGCTTAGTGAGCTTGGAGCGATAGTTGATGAAAGAGAGGAGTACTCTGCTGGATATAAGTTTAATGATTGGGAATTGAAAGGAATACCATTAAGAATAGAGATAGGACCTAAAGATTTAGAGAAAGATAGTGTTGTTTTGGTTAGAAGAGATAACGGAGAAAAAGAGAGCGTTAAAATTAAAGACGTAAAGAAAAAAGTTGAAGGATTGCTTGAAGATATTCAAACATCTTTGTTTAAGAGGGCTGATAAATTGTTAAGGGAAAATATTTTACGAGTATCAAGTGCTAGTGAGCTGAAGAAGGCTATTGCTGGGAAGAAAATTGCTTTTGCTCCTTTATGCAGAAAAAGAGGGTGTGAAGATATGATTAAGTTTGAGAGTGTTGGTGGTAAAGTTTTGAATATTCCTGAAGAACAGCCTAAAGAATTGGGGAAGAGTAAGTGTGTTATTTGTGGAGATAAGGCAGAATATTTTGGATACGTAGGAAAAAGCTATTGAATATTGAACATAGATAATATTAAATATTCTTTTGTTACGGCATAATTATGAATATAAGAAAGCATGAGTATGTTGAATACATTTTTCCTCCTTTTTATGAAAGTAAGAAAATAGAAAAACATACTGATAAGAGAGAAGTTTTATCTGAGAATATTCCTGAAGGATGTATAGGATATAGGTTTTATGCTAGAAATGTTGCTTACGCACAATCAGATATTTTAAGAGGTAATCCTCGTGATATTTCTTTTACTTTTTATTTAAATGCAGAGGGAGTTGAGACTCTTGATGAACAAGGTGTGCGAGAAAAGTTTTTTGAGAAGGTTGCTTTTGCTCGTGATATTATGGGAAAGCAAAAATGCTCTAAGATAGTTGTTACAAGGAGTGGTGATTTCTTTCCATTTAAGGAAGGGGATAAAATTTTTTAGTAAAATCGTTCTCTTAGTTTAATAATCGGATGTCCATTCTTCTTTACCTATATCGTAATAACTGCAATTATTGCAATACTCAAGGGGAGTGTAATATATACAAGAACCTCCAGAATTTAATTTATCATTTAGCCTTAATTTTATTCCGCATTCTGGGCAGCCAGGAAGATTTTTACTATCTTCTCCAATAACTGGAGAATTAAATTCAATTAGTAAATCTTGAAGCCTTTCTTTTCTTGGTTTTATTTGGCCCCTTAATTTTAAAATTCCAGCTTTTAATTCTTCATTATCTATATAATCTCGGCCTTCTTCTCTAAGTTCTATTTCATTTCCCCTTGGTTCAAATTCAAATTCAAATCTAGAAAATTGCATTTGTTCTAATTCTATTTGTCCCCTCACAATTCCTATTTGTAATTTTGAATAAGCATCCCCTCTTCTATCATAATGACTGTCATAAGACCCACTATGAACCATACTTATTCCTAATAGACCGAATCTTAAAACGCTTTTACATTCTAATATTTTTAATCTTGATAGAAAATCTTCTGGTTCAAGTAAATATCCTTCAAAGGAATTTGAGCCTTCACAATAGTCATTTACATTTCTCCCAAACCCAACTTTAAATAAACCTATTTCTTTGTCAAAATGGATTGATTTGTAGTCTTCTATAATATTGGGATAAGAAGGATTTTTTTTTTAGATTTTTTTCATTTAATAGTTCTAAAAAAGTCTGATTTATTTCTTGTTCCATGTTAATCTCTGGTATTTAGTTAGTACTTAAATTTTATTATGCTGCTTAAACTATAGAGAGTTTTGGAAGCTTTTTGAGGGTTTTTCAAAACTCTCTAAGAAGGACTCAAAGAACAAAATTCTTTGATACATTCAACTTTGACAAGTTGAAGTCTTTGAAAGAAGGGGAAAATAAGGGTTATTCAAAGTCCTCTATAATAAGGTTTTTATAAGAACTTCTTGTTAGTTTGTTATGGCAGAATTGAATTTTAATGCAGGCGATTATGTGAGATTCAGACTTGCATTAAAGGAGATGGAAGGACGAGTATTAGAAAGTTCTGATAATTCTGTGGTTTTATTAAAATTGGGTTCTGGTTATAATATTGGAATTCCTAAAGAGAATATTCTCGGTACAAGAATTTTAAGGAAATATAATGAAGAGAAGAAAATTCTTGAATTACCTAGCGCTAAAGGTTTGCTAAATATAGGGATGGTTATTACAGGAGGAACTATTGCTGCTAAATTAGATGCCAGAACAGGGGGAGTTTCGTGGTTGACTGATGTTGGGGAATTTGCTAGATTTTATCCTGAGATTTTTAAGATTGTTAATGTGAAAAGAATAGAGGTTCCATTTATGATTGCTTCTGAATCTATGACTAGTGAGCACTGGATAAAAATTGCAGAAACTGTTAAAGGAATGTTAGACGATAAAGATATTAGTGGAGTGATTGTTACCCATGGTACTGACTTTTTGCATTATACTTCTTCTGCTTTGAGTTTCTTTTTGAAGAACTTGAATAAACCTGTTGTTTTAACGTATAGCCAGAGAAGTATTGACAGAGCTTCTAGCGATGCTAGTTTAAACTTACAGTGCGCTGCAAGAATGGCTATTTCTGATGCTGCTGAAGTTATGTTGGTAGGACACGCTTCTATAAATGATGATTATTGTTATGCTATGCGTGGAACAAAAGTCAGGAAATTACATAGTTCGAGAAGAGATGCTTTTAAGCCTGTAAATACAGAGCCGATTGCAAAAGTTTGGGCTGATAAAGTTGAATTTATTTCACAATATAGGCCTAGAAATGGAGAGAAAGTTGAGCTTGATGTGAACTTTAGTGATAAAATAGCTTTAGTAAAATTTTATCCTGGGCAGGATTCTAGCATTTTGGATTTTTATGCTTTAAAATATAAAGGAATTGTTATTGAGGCATCTGGTTTAGGTCATTTACCTGTTAGTGAAGTAGGACATAATTGGATTCCTGCTTTGAAGAAACATATAAGGAATGGTTTTATTGTTTGTGCGACTACCCAGTGTATTTGGGGAAGAACAGATTCGTATGTTTATTCAAATGGTAGAGAATTAATGGAGGCAGGCGTTATTTTCTTGGAAGATATGCTTGCAGAATGTGCCTTTGTTAAATTAGGGTTTGTTTTAGGGCATTATGGATGGAAAGCACATATTAGGGAAAAAATGCTTGAGAATTTCGCTGGGGAAATTAATGAGCGATTAGGTATAGATAGTTTTGAAAAATCCTCATAAAACTTTCAAAACTCTCTAAGAAGGACTTTGAAAGAAGGAGAAACAAGGATTATTCAAAGTCCTCTTTAGAATTTATCGGAAACGAGGAGTAACCTATCTGGTTGTTTGTGTAACTTATAAGGGGTTACAGATGCAAAGGTTTTTAAATAATCAAAAATACAGAAAAAGATGGTTGTAGCACATAGTCTTAATGAAGAGATAGAAAGAAAGAGATATAAGATATCTAACGAACCTAAATACTTTCTTAAAAGATCTCAAAGAATTAAAAGATATTTAAAAGAAGTAGGAAATGTTTATTCTTTCTGGCTAGAACACCCTGAATTGAGAGAGAGACTTTTAGCTGAGAATGGAGTTAGGGACGGTAAACAACTGAGACATGAAGCAATAGGTGGTGTAGGCAGAATAGAAGAGGCTTGGAGGTATTTACATAATGTTGGAGAGTCTAGTAATTTTATTTCTTCTTTAACACCCGATTTAATAAAAGAAATCGGAATGAAGGTTGAACCCTTTGTTAAAGGGTTTAGAGATAGTAGAGTTAGTCTTGGTTTTGATAAGTATACTCCTCCTAATCCTGTTAAAGTTCCTGATTTAATTGATAAATTATGTAATGATCTGAAAAATAGTGACTATTCTCATGTGGAAGTTGCAGCCGTAGCCCATTTAAATATTGCAGGCATACAACCATTTGTTAATGGAAATAAAAGAACTGCAAGATTGATACAAGATAGAATATTAGAAGATTATGGACTTCCTCCTGCAGTAATACCTTCAGGTGAAAGGATTGTTTATTTGGATCTTTTAGAAGAAGGGTTAGTAGGAATTAGAGATAATAAATTAGATATGCAAAGACCATTTTTTGATTATATTGCAGGAAAAGTTAATACTGCATTGGATGAAATTTTGAATGATCTTTTTTCTGATAGTCATAAAAAATATTAAAATTCTTCTTTGATTTTATCCAGAAAGCCGCGCTTTCTAAGTTGAGTCATTTCAGGCTTTCTGAAATGATGTACTATGTCTGCTTTATCATCGTCGAATTCCCAAGGCTGGATGATAACTGCATCTCTTGGACGTATCCAGAATTTTCTGCTGAATCTTCCAGGAACCCGGCAATTGCGTATTTTATTGTCGGTTGCTTTAACTGACATGCGGTTGCCTCCAAGTCTTTGAATTACAATTCCTATTAGCTGTCCTCTTTGAGGCAGTCTTACTCTGGTTGGTATTATTTCTTCAGATGGTTGCTTTGCTGGGGCTTGATCTTCTTTTATTTCCTCAAAATCTCCAAATTGTGCCATTGTACGACGGTAAGAATAGCTGGATAGGTCTTGGCGTATATTTAAATATTCCTACTGCTTACATTGAAAATGATTAGTGCACATTTAGCTGGCGAGTCCATTATATCAAGTTCTTCTGATGCATTTAGCCTATATGAGAAATCTAGATTCGGTGAGAAAAAGAAAAATAAGATAGAGTATTCTAATGTAGAAGCTTTATTTTTGGTTTCAGAGGGTAAAATGGAAGTTTTTAGTGGGAGGAAGAGTCTTGGAGAGGAGGGTTTATTAAAAAATCTGCGGAAGAAAGATAAGAAATTGAGAATGAAATCAATTGTTTTTTCTGATTTGAGAAGAAGAGGATATATTGTTAAGACTGCTTTGAAATTTGGCGCGGAGTTTAGGGTTTATGAAAAAGGAGTTAAGCCAGGAGAAGATCATGCCAAATGGATACTTTATACAGCTAGCGAGTCAGAAACTTTGAGTTGGCATGATTTTGCTGCTAAGAATAGGGTTGCACATTCAACAAAGAAGAATTTGTTGATAGGAGTTGTGGATGATGAAGGAGATGTTACTTATTATGAGATTACTTGGGCAAGACCATGAGCAATAAAGTAAGATTTTTTGCTTATTGGATAGTATCTTTAGTTTGGGTAGTTTTATTTGGCGAGATAATTGGACCATTGATTGCTAGGCATGAGTTAGTAATCTTTCGTAGCTTGCAATTTTTTGTTGTGTTTATGTTTTATTATGCTTTATTGACTTTGATTTTTACTTTTATTGTTAGGAAATTTTCTATAAAGTTATCTTTGATTGTGTTTTTTGTTTATGGTGTTCTTAGTGAAATGCTTTTGTTTGGAAATATACATGGATATTTAGATATTCTTGGAATTCTTTTCTTTGGTTTCTTCTATGTCTTCTTATTTGGTGTTCCTATTTGGTTAGCGCGTAAATTTAATATACAGTAGCGTAATCTTTATAACATCGATGTATCTTTGTGAGAGATGCCGAATGACGTTGGGAAAGTGGTACAATATAAAGAAAGAATTTTATCTTTTATTGAATCTAAAGGACCTAGTTTACCTATTCAAATAGCACATGCTATTAATGTGTCCACTTTATTTGCATCTGCATTTCTTTCTGAACTTTATTCTGATCAGAAAATTAAGGCAAGTAATATGAGAGTTGGAAGTTCTGCTCTTTATTATTTGAGTGGACAGGAAGCTCAGTTAGAGAATTTTGTTCAATATCTCAATCAGAGAGAGCGGGAAGCTTTTTCTTTGTTAAAAAAGGAGAAGACCTTGCAGGATTTGCAACAAACTCCTGTGATAAGGGTAGCTTTAAGAGCGATTAAAGATTTTGCAGTACCTATTAAGGTACGTGATGGGCAGGAGAGTATTCTTTTTTGGAAGTATTTTACGATTTCTAATGAAGAGTTTGTAAAATTAATTAGGGAAGTGGTTTCTCCTCCTAAGATTGAAGAAAAGCCATTTGTGACGGCTAATGAACCTACTGTTTTAGTTCAGCAGGTTGCTGTTAAAGAGGTAGTTACTGAGAAAAAAATAGAAGAAGAGCCTTTAATTAAGAAGAGTACTAAAGAATCCCAATCGCAGCAAGCTGTAAAGGATTCTTTAAGCCTCCAAATGGGAACGAACGAGAATAATCACAGCAAGCTATCGGGTATTAAACCCATTTGGAGCAATAAAAAATCTCCTGTTATTATGCAAGAAAATGAATTTTCCCAAAATATTAAGAGATATTTGAATAGTAAGGGTATTGAAATTAGTGAAATTATTGATTCAAAGAAAAAAGAGTTTGTTGCTAAAGTAAGGGCTGATAATTTATTTGGGAAACAAGAGTATTATTTTGTTGCTAAAGATAAAAAAAATATAAGTGATAATGATTTTGCTATGGCTTTTCATAAAGCGCAGAGCGAAAAGATGCCTTGTCTTTTTATTTCTTATGGAAACGTTAATTCAAAGGGTAAGGAATATATTAGTTTGTGGGGAAATTTAATTAAATTTGAGAAAATAAATATTGTTTAGGAAAACTTTAAATAGGTACGGAGCAGGTTTTTTATATGGGAAGAATCAAATCAACATTGATAAAAAAGACAGCCACCCAATTAATGGATGGTTTTGACGGTTTTAGTGAGGACTTTGAATATAATAAAAAAGTGCTTAAGGGTACAATGCCTTCTAAGTCTATTAGAAACAAAGTTGCGGGTTATATATCAAGACTCGTAAGACAAGATAATCTAAAGTATGGTTGATGAAATAACATCTAAAGAAAAAGGAGAAAACGGAGATTTAGAAGAAAAAAGAGAGGTGTCTAAGAAGCAGAACCTAAATGATAATGTTGTTTTTGTTGGTAGTAAACCTCTTGTTAACTATATTAAAGCAGTTATAACCCAGTTTACTAGAAAAGACGCACCAGAAGTTATTATAAAATCAAGGGGAAAATTTATTTCTAAAGCTGTTGATGTTGCAGAAGTTTCACGTAGAACTTTGGAAGCTAAAGGAGTTAAGGTTAAGGAGATAACTATTGCAAGTGAGTCTTTTGAAGTTGAAGGAAGGAGAACTAATATTTCCACAATGGATATTGTTCTTTCGAGAGAGGTTTAGTTTTTAGTTTATTTATCCTGACTGGATATGTGCCTTTTTAAGTGTATGACCATTTGGACATTTATAATATCTATATTTGTACCCAAAGTGTTGCTCGGTTTTCTGGTACTTCATTGTTAATCCATCTTTACTACATCTTCTTGGGAACGTCCACCAGAAAACTAAAAGAAACAGAGATAAAACTCCCCATACCGCCATAAAGAAGTAACTCTTATAGTAAGGAGTATATAATATTAATATCATGGAAATTATGAAGAAGAGAGGAAATAAAATTGAGAATGTGATAACCTTCTTTGAGAAATTAACATCCTTTACTTCTAGTTTTGGATTTGCTTTCATAATTATCTAAAAGAATTACGCTTTTAAATCTTATCTATTTATCTTTTTTTCGTTTGTATTAGAATTAGATCAATTTTCTTCTCAATTCTTTTAACGTCTTCTTTGGTTTTATAAAGTTCTTTGAGGCGTTTTCTATTTATGAAGAAGTTTACTATATAGAAAATAATTATTATGAGCGCGAGAATTCCTACTGCCTGAAGCCAGAGACCTACGCGACCAAGAAGAGTTATTGTTGTTGCGAGATCTTGAGTTGCGGAAGGGGTTAGTATGTTGGTAACTGCCATGCTTTTATTTGATTGAAAAGAGCAACATACTTAAAAACCTTATTATTATGAATAGGGTGAGGCTCTGTAGCTCAGTTGGTTAGAGCGCGGCTCTCATGAGGCCGAGGTCGGGAGTTCAATTCTCCCCAGAGCCATAGGAAAATTTATTAAGGGTTTTAACATTGTTTGAAAATGAAAAAGAAAGAGAAGATGTATAAAGGCGTAAAATATGCGCTATTCCTTTTAGATGTATTTTTAGCTTTATTGATTATTACAACATCTACTTACTTATGGCAGACGACTTTTGGTAGACTTTCTATGGCTTTCGGTTTTGTTATGTTATTAATAACTACTATTCTTAAGATAATAAGAGAGTGGTAGATTAGAGATTATTTTTATATTATCTTTCTCTTTTCTTGGAATTATATGAATATGGGTGTGTTTGATAACTTGACCTGCTGGTTATAATTTATTCATTAGAGAACAAACTAGTATAAAAGTCTTCTTTAAGGAGTTGTCTGTTAACTTCTTCCTTTTTTGGACTTATTGGAAAAATGCGTCTTACCAAAGAGAGTTTTTCTGCATTGCCTGTGAGCGCCGCGTTTAATCTATTGATTTCTTTTGAAAAAGGAGAGTTTTTATTATATATCGGAGTAGGTATTCTAGTGTAGATTGCTCTAGTAGCTGTTTTATCATCTGGAATTCTAGCTACAACAGGTATTTCAATAGAATTTTCAATTTGTTGCAAGGTAAGTTCATATTTAGGATCTCTGACTTTGTTTATTATAATGCCTGCTATTGGTTTGCCTCTTTGTTTTGCTAGATTGGCTGCTCTAAGGGAGCAACTAAGAGTAGGATAGTCTGGGGTTGTGACTATAAATAAAGCGTCTGAAGCAAGCATTGTTGAGAGTAATTCTTCATTTAAGGATGGAGAGGAGTCTATAATCACGAAGTGATAATTATCTTTTATTTTATTAATCTTATCGCTTAATTTTAAGAAGTCTATTTTTCTTGGGTAAACGTAGCTTCCAGGTATAACATCTACACCAAATCTATTATGAATCGCTTTTTCTATGTTTGTTTTGTTATCTAGTACATGATGGATTGTTTTATCTGGTTCTACAATATCCATGTGGAGTCCTAGATTGGGAGCGTTATAGTTCGCATCAACTAAAAGAACTTTCTTTCTATAATTTGCAGCAAGATCTGCTGCAAGTGAGGAAGCAATTGTTGTTTTTCCTACACCTCCCTTTATTGAAATTATGCCTAGAGCTTTATGCATAAAGAAAGAACGAATGGAGGTTTAAAATGTTTACTGTCGCCTTAATTTTTGGTAATTAGTTTTTGCTATTTTTTAGGATATGGATTAGTTTGATGAGTTATTGTGTTTGTTTTAGACTTTCTGATTCACTCTTGCTGATTAGAACTATCTTCGATATGCTATATCTATCTTTGACTCACTCTCGCCTTGAGGTTTCTCGCTGATGCTGCGAACCTCAATTCTTCGGTGAGCAAAGATGGACCCATCGACTCAGAGATTGATATCTCTGATCCTACAACATTTGCATGTTGCAGGTAATCGAACTCGAATCTTTTTTATTGAATACACGTGAGAAATCTCCAGCTTTTAAGCTGGAGTCTGCTGTAGATTTCTCCCGGTTCTCCCCAAACCAAGACAAACCTCGGCTTTTAAGCCGAGGTACAAACCCGAAGGGTTTGGTGATTTAATGGACCCATCGAGAATCGAACTCGAATCTTCTGACTGCCAGCCAGACATAATAACCATTATACTATGGGCCCCTGTTTTATAATCAGAATAAGGGCATATAAAGATTACTAAATCTTTTTTATTATTCTATAAAAAGAATGAGAGCCATTACTATCATTCCTGCAAGGAAGGCTAGAAGCTGGAAGAATGACTCTCTGAATTTTCCTGAACCTGTATGTTTATGCAATTCTGGAATGAGATCAGAGCCAGCTATATAAATAAATCCTCCTGCTGCAATCGGTATTAATATTAGTTGGATATTTTGTATTTTAGTTCCTAGCCAGAGAGTTAGGATAGTACCTAGAACTGCAAAGAGTGCAGAAATAAAATTAAGAAATAAAGCTTTTTTTTGTGAAAATCCACCATGAACAAGGATAGCAAAGTCTCCAAATTCGTGAGGGATTTCGTGAAGTATAACTGCGATAGTTGTTGCAATACCTGCAGGTATCGTGATTAGGTAACTTGCCGCGATTATTACTCCGTCTATAAAGTTGTGTACTGCGCTACCAAGAAGATTGACATAGGCAAGAGGAAGGATATGCTTTTCTTTATGAGAATGATTGTCTCCCATATGATAGTGTTGCCAGTGAATTATCTTTTCTAATACAAAGAAAATTACTACGCCTCCTAGAACAGAGAAAGACACTATAAGATCAAAGCCACGCTCCTTTACAATATCTGGAATAAGGTGAATAAAAGCATCTCCAAAAAGAGCACCAGCAGAAAAACTAATTACATAAATTAGTATTGTTTGAAGATTTTTTGCTTTTATTCCTAGACTTATGACTCCTATGAAAGAGAGTAAACTAACTATGAAGACACTTAAGATTGCATAGATTATTTGTAAAGCCATTTTTTATTGAAGTAGTTGCTCTTTTTTATTTGTTTTATTTTC
>JAUSKH010000082.1 GCA_030647095.1 Nanobdellota archaeon
CCCTTCTGAATGATATTTATGAGAGTATCGCTCCTTATTGTAAAAATAAGGTGGTTTTTGCTGATTTATTTGCAGGTACAGGCATCGTATCTTCTTTTATGCTTGGAAAGGGAATGGATGTAATAGTGAATGATACTTTGCGGTCTAATTATGTTGCCTATCAAGCTTGGTTTGGCGATGGCCATTTCAGTATGGAAAAACTTGAAAAGCTTGTATCAGAATTTAATTTAATAGACGGGAATACTCTCGGAGAAAATTATTTCTCTAGTGTTTATGGAGGTAAATACTTTTCCGCATCAGATGCAAAGAAAATAGGATATTTAAGAGATAGAATATCAAACATCAGACTAACTGAACGTGAAAGAAATATTCTACTAGCATCATTAATGTATACGGCAGATAAGATTGCTAATACAGTAGGACATTTTGAGCATTTTCTATCCGCACCCCCAATAGATAAAGGTGTCGTTTTAAGATTACCGAACCTAGAAAACTTTGCAGGAAGTGCAATGATTTACAATATTGACGCCAACAAGCTTGTGCGGAATATCACCTGTGATATTGCCTATGTTGATCCACCCTACAACGCAAGACAATATGTAAATTTCTATCATGTTCTAGAAAATTTAGTGAGGTGGAAAAAACCAACAGAGTTCGAGGGGACTTCCATGAAGTTTAAGAGGAACGAGTTGAAAAGTGATTATTCAAAGGCGAAAGCACCCGAAGTTTTTAAGGATTTAATTGATAATCTGCAAGCAAAAATAATAGTTGTATCCTATAACAACACCTACACCGCAAAGAGTAGTGCATCTAATAACAAAATTACCGAATCACAATTATTGGAAACTCTCTCTGCGAAAGGAAGGGTTACGATTAAAGAAATTAAGCACAAGTCATTTAATAGCGGTAAAACGAATTTTCAGAACCACAAGGAAATTCTATATACTTGTAAAACAAATCTATGAGTTTATTAGAAGTTTACAAAGAAAAAAATAAAAATCTAGAATGGTTTTCAAATCATTCTAGTCTTGCTGAAAATAAAGTAGGAAGGATGTTTGAGTATACAAATACAAATTTCAGGACTCAACTCGCATTTGTAAATGCCTTTTCAAAATTTTTAGAGATTGAAAATAAACCTAGGAGTCAATGGCCAAAACAAGAAGATCACGGACAGGAAATTCATAAACACTATGTTATAAACATGATTCAATCGAAGCTTTTCAAAAAAGATGCGAATGAGTTATATAGCCGAACGACAAAGGGTCTTCTATATAGTGATTTTATAAATCTTGATGTTCCGGAAGAAAATAAATGGCTCATCAATTATTTATTCCTCTTGAACGGATATTATTTTAGCCGAAAGAATTACATTATATACAGAGTTAAACAAGATTTATTGGGTTACTTATTAAGCGTGGACGGTATTACTGAAGATTTGTTGATCAAATATGCTAAGGAGTTACTAAGTGCAGATTCTCTCAAGGCAACGATAAGAAGTCGTTTCTTTTTTATTCATTCGTTTTACGATGATTCAGACTTCTTGATTAATTACCTTAGAGCCTCGGATGCAGAAAAGGAGGAGCTAGCACAATACATCGAAGAAAATCTCAGGACTGGGAATTTTATATGTTGTATATCAAAGAAATATCAGCCGAGCGGAAACTTTAATCAGAGCATGTTGGTGGATGAAACAAGGGTATTTTTACTAACTCTATTATTCATTCAATCGAAAGATGCAAATTCAAGCAACATATATGAAATATTTGTTGAGAATTTTAATCAAAATATTTCCACCATAAGCGAAGAAGTTGTATTGGGTTATCTACATAACAATAAAAATGTTTTTGATCCAATTTTTGCAGAGATTCTGGAATTAGGAGAACTTGAAATAGCTGTATCAGATATCGTTACCGTAGGAGAAGAAGCTCAAATCCTCGAATTAGGTGCGGAAGATAAAGCTGAAGATTATATAGACGAAACTAGCGAAATTGGGAGGCAAAAAATCAAGGCCGTCTACAATATAAGAAAGAGACAAGCACGCATACAGGGTCAATATAAGTGCGGACTTGAAACAATTAATAATTGTCGCCCCATATATTTCACTGCTAAAGTAACTTTGAAAAATTATTTAGAGCTACACCATTTCATACCTAGAGAATTTAGAAATGATTTCTCTTATTCTATTGAGGTACTCGCGAATTACGTTACATTATGCCCACGTTGTCATAGACAGATACATTTAGCTGTTGATAGAGAAAGAAAACATCTGATAAATTCTCTTTATGAAGAAAGAAAAGATAGATTACAAGTTGTTGGGTTGGGGTTAGACCTAAAAGGGATATACGAATATTATAAAATAAATTCTTAATTCATTCGATATACTAAGACATGGAATCTCAACGACCAAAAACGATAAAAATATTTTTGATAGATGGCGAGCCGGATGGTTTGCGTACTGTTGAGTTGAGTAATTGGGTAGGACAAGCTGTTGTAATCCCACGAAATAAACTTAAAGAAGCGAAAAACAGACCCGAATGCAATAAGCCTGCCGTGTATTTTCTTATCGGCAAAGAAACAGAAGAGGCATTATTACCAACGGTATATATAGGTGAAGCAGAAAATCTTTGGAATAGATTATCTACTCACGATAATAATAAAGATTTCTGGCAAATTGCGATTGCTTTTACTAGTAAAGATAATAATTTGACGAAAGCTCATGTAAAGTATTTGGAGAGTCGCTGTCTCATTTTAGCAAATAATGTCAAGCGATCCGATATTAAGAATGAAAGTGAATCATCCCTGCCTTCTCTGCCCGAATCAGATGTCGCCGAGATGGAAGAATTCCTCGATAACTTACAAATATTAACATCCTCTCTTGGTTATCCAATTTTTCAGAAGATTATTTCTAAAGAAAAACGGGATTCTTCCAACCCATTGTTTATTTGTGCTGGTAAGGGAGTAAGCGCGACTGGCCGATTAACGAATGATGGATTTATCGTTTATAAAGGCTCTACTGCTAGCGTAGAGCGAAGCAAGACCGCAATTGATCGCGATAGCCATAAAAGATTAATTGAAAAACTAATTGACACTAAATATATGGAGCAACAAAAGGATGCTTTCTTGTTTATTAAAGATTACATTTTTAATAGTCCCACCGCCGCCGCAGAAATTATACTGGGGCATCCTGCTAGTGGTTGGGAGAGATGGAAAACAGAAAAGGGTCAAACTCTAAAAGAGTTTTATGCTCCTAATACAGGTAATTCCTTGAATAAGTAAACAGCAGAACGCCAAAGAAAAGTTTTGTTTTCTTTCCTCGCAGATGAGCTTGGTAATTTGATAACTTAGGGAGTTTGCCTGTCTTTAGAAGACGGCAAAAGTTTTTAACACGCGCACGGGAAGGGTGGGGCAAGTGTTATGTCTTGTGTTACGACCTCCCCTCCAAAAAATCTCCCTCCAAAAATCTTCGGCTTTGTATTTTCGTGAACCTCACCTTAAAAAAACGCGGAGCGTTCGGAATTGCCCAAAACCATTGGCTTTCTTTGGCGAACGCCAAAGAAAAAATTTCTAAAACTGACCTGACTTTAATTCTGGTGTGTCTCTTAAAGGAGACTCGCACTTATTTTAGCAAAAATGGAGGCACTTTACCTAGTCACGCGGGTAGTCAGTCGCTCCTTGCCCGAATGACTAGGCAGAAAAGCTAAAAGTCCTATTAAACATTACCTTTTACAGAGCACCACCTCGCAAAATAAAAA
>JAUSKH010000001.1 GCA_030647095.1 Nanobdellota archaeon
TGCGATTCACTTAAACACTGGCTGGAACAACAACCGCTTAAAGTGTGTTCGCAGTTGGGACAAATAATGGCTAATTTATTGCACTTCTTATTTCTGCAGTTTCTATAGAGATCACAGGGAATTTTACAAGTTTCGCACTCAGTTATTGGATTATCTCTTGTGTTAATTGAAGAAATTAAGCGATTATCAAAGACAAAACACTTACCTTCCCATAACTGATCTGGGAAATACTTTCCAAAATTTAATATTCCGCCATGAAGCTGATAGACATTACTGAAACCTTCTTTTTTCATGAAGGCTGATGCTTTTTCACATCTTATGCCTCCGGTACAGTACATTAATATCTTCTTATCTTTTTTATCCTTAAGAGATTCAACGACTTTTGGAAATTCTCTGAATGTTTCTATGTCTGGAGTAATCGCGTTGTTGAATTTTCCTACTTTTGATTCATACGAATTTCTTGCGTCTAGGACTATAACCTCTTCTTGCTTTGCCATCTCTAGGAATTCTTGAGGAGAAAGATGCTGTCCTGCATCTTTGTAGCTGACTGGCTGCTCAAACCTTACTAATTCTGGCTTTATTTTTATATTCATTTTATTAAAAGGATACATTAAACATTCATCTTCTTTGAATTCTATTCCTGAAAATAGTTCATTAGAAGATAGCTCTTTTTTGTATGCTTCTATTTGCTCAGATGTTCCGCAAACAGTACCGTTTATACCTTCTGTTGCAACTATAATCCTGCCTTTAATACCTAATGAATTGCAAAAAGATAGATGTTTTTGTGCAAACTCTCTGGGATTTTGGATATCGTTGTATTTGTAAAATGTAGCTACTTGTAACATGCTATTAAGTGAAAAAATAGGTTTAAATAGTATTGTTTGACAAGATACACATGGGAAATTTTAGACGAGAAGGCGGAAGCAGAGGAGGATATGGCGGAGGAAGTCGCTCTGGTGGTGGATTTAGTAGAGACCGTG
Source organism: Nanobdellota archaeon (assembly GCA_030647095.1). Classification (GTDB taxonomy): domain Archaea; phylum Nanobdellota; class Nanobdellia; order Pacearchaeales; family GW2011-AR1; genus UBA73. The sequence continues at coordinate 981 of JAUSKH010000001.1, forward strand.
GATCTGGCGGAAGAGGAAGGTCGTTTGGTGGTGGAAGAGGAGACAGGGATTTTGGCGGATCTGATAGAAAACCAGTTGAAATGTATGATGCTACTTGTGACAAATGTGGAAACCAATGTAAAGTTCCATTTAGACCAACTGGAAGCAAGCCAGTTTTCTGTAATGATTGTTTTAGAAAAAATGAAGGTTCAAGCAATTCTTATGGGTCAAGAAGTCAAGACAGACCAGATAGACAGGATAGACCAGTACAGGCTGCATCAGGAATATCTCAAGAACAATTCAATCAGCTTAATATAAAACTTGATAAAATACTTGCTTTTTTAGAAAATTTAGAAGTTGAATTTGATGAAGAAGAGTCAGATGATTTAGCTAATGATTTGGATGATGAGGAGCCTTCTGATAACGCGGATGATGATTTGGACGAAGATTCAGAAGACGACGAAGAGGAAGATGACGATTCAGAAGAAGTAGATTCGGAAAAAAAATTGTAAAGTGATATATTCTTTAATAAATTGTCAAAAGTTATTACTCAAAATGATAAATTTTTGTAGATAGTTTTATAATATCTTTAAGTAGTCATTGATTATGAAAGCTGGTGGCTTTAGTGTGTTATTTGTAATTCTTCTTATTTTGCTAAGCATGAATGTTCTTGCTATTTCTGATGCTTCTGTTGGTTCAAAGGTATATGAAAAAAAGGCTATTTCCAAAAATTCACCTCTTCTTCAAGAACGGTATGCTAATATGTCTGCATTGGATAAGGAATTCACTAAAATCGAATCAAGTCAGAAAAATTCATTAATAACGACTGCATCAACAAATATTGAAGTGTTATATCCAACTGAAGGCTTTTACTATGTAACTGATTACCTTGAAGTTGCTCTTCAGACAGATACTATTGCTAATTGTCAATATAACTTTCAAAGTTCTGGATTCAAGTCTATGGAGTTTAGCAATGATACTTTGCATTATCATTACTTCTACCATCTTGAAGACAATATGGCTAGTGAGGATCCTTATGTGATTGACTTTAAGTGTTTTGATGGAGCTAGCAGTGAATTTACTGCCTCTACTTATTTTTGGATTAATACTACAGATTTAGACAGATATTTTTTAAGACATAATATAGATGGTTGGTCTTATTTATTATCAAATATTGGTTGGTCTGGAAATGAAAATGGTCTTTTAGAAGTTTACAGAGGATTATATAACAAATCAAATGATATCTATACAAGAACAAGCGTGTTTATCTTCGATAATCCTTCTTCAATTCAAGGATTTATAGATAATGAAATTGTTGGAGTTTTTGATAATGTTTCTATTAGTATTATTAATGGGTCAAGAGCTTATACTTTCCAAGATGAGTCTGGAGGAAAATACGCAGCATGGACGTACGATAAGTATGTTATAAGTAGTAATGTTTTTGCCTTTGAAAATTCCACACCCGTTACAATTCAATTGCCACTAAATTTAATTGGAGCATATCTTCAAAAATATCCTAGCGATGTGAATATTACAATAACGTGCTTTACAAATGCTCAATGCAACGATTCAAATCCTTATACTTTTGATAGATGTGTAAGTTCAGGACAGTTAAACGCAACATGCACGCATCAAGCTATTCAATGTCTAAAAAATAGTGATTGTGGAAATTCTTCTACTATAAAGTTTTGTTCAAATAATAATATTTGTAATAGTACAAAAACTTATACTTGCGCAAGTTCAGGCACTCCACAATCAACTTGTTCTTCTTCTATAGGGGAGAGTTGTAGTATCTGCCTTTTTGGTTGCAATAATCAAACATTCATTTGTAAAACATCTCCCATAATTACTATATTCTCTCCAGTTCATAATCGTGTTTATAATATAACCTCTTTGCCATTTAATCTTACGATAGGAAATTACTCGTTTAGTGAGATTTCTTTCATTGACTGGACTGCAAAAAAACCTAGTTGGATTATCTTATGCAAAAACTGCAATGAATATGGTTTTAAGAAGAAAGTAATTAAACCCTTTGGTGAAGGAGAGCACAACCTTACTTTCAGAGCAGTTAATGGAACTGTGACTATTACCAAGAACCTTTCTTTCTTAGTAGACAGCAAAAAACCTAAAATTTTAATAACTTTACCAAAGAACAAAGGTTTCACGAATGGTTCAAACTTTTATGTAAAATATAGTGAAGATAATTGTAAATCTTTATTATTAAACTTCTATGGTAATATTTCTAATAAAACGACTAATATGAATTGTTCTTCAGGTGTTAATATTGAAAAGATTATTAGTAATAATTTAAGTGCATTTAATAATCAGGAAATTGAGTATCAATTTGTTATAAAAGATATATCTAATAACAGCGCAGAATCACGAAAGATAAAGATTAAAGTTGATACGACTAAACCTATTATTAATTCATTTGTTAATACTACTAATGGAAAAAGAGTTACTTTTACTTTAAACATTACAGAACTTAACTTTGATGAAGTTAACTATATCGATTATAATGATGCTAAACCAGCAGTCAAATTATTATGTTCTTCCCTGAAAAACGGTATTTGTAGTTCAACTAAAACATTACGTGCTGGAAATCATAATATAACAATTAAAGTTTTGGATAAGGCTGGGAATAGTGTTCAGAAAATTACAAAGTTGAATATTGTTTGATATTGAGTTTTAATTCATTAAAATAGGTTTTAAATTTGATTTTAGATATAGAGGATGTCTGGGTTCGCCTTGTTTTGTGATACCTAAATGGTGGACTGTGCCTAGTGAGCTTAAAATTTGCTTACTACGCCCTAAATACTGAGCGTGATTTCCCCAAGCCGCCATAATCATTTTAGACTTTTGAGCTTCATTCATAATATATTTATCATTTTCTTCTCCAACTGGTTCTTCTGTCTTTTTTAGGTCTTTTGGGAATGTGGAACGGAATGCGAAAGCGTTACAAACTGTTATACTCCCAAAATTCCATGCTTTTGCATAGTTTATCATTCTAGTTACTGTTGGATCGTTTTTCAATTCGGTTGCAGTTGAAGGATTTAATCCAATAAACAATATCCCATCTAATTTATTATCCCAGGTCCTAGATAAAGTATATCTATATTTTTCACAATCAGAATATATCGCTTCGCTGGTTACTCCGTTTTCATCTATATGGCTCTTTTTTATCACACATATTTTAATTAGAGGAGATTTATAAATTATTGCTGTTCAAAATTATAGAAGTTTATTGAACTATAAGCGTGCCAGTCATATTTCTGTGACCTGTACCACAGAATGTTGGGCACTGGAATTGAAAAGTACCTACTTTATCTGCTGTAAATTCTAATGATTCAATTCCGCTTAAACCTAGGTCTGGAATTGAAATACCGTGATCTTTATCTGTGTTGTTTATATTTATTATAACATAATCTCCTTTATTTACTGTAATCGTTGAAGGAGTATATTGCCATCTTGCAGCCACAATATTAATTACTTTTGTTGTTACATCACCTTGAATAACTCTTCCAGATGAACCCTGATTATTAACTGCGGTAGATGAATTATCGGAGGACATTGATTGGTATATGTAAACTCCTCCAAGCACTAAAATTGCGATAACAACAATTCCAATAATGTATTTCATTGTGTAATTTATTTTACATGCTATTTAAATCTTGTGAAAGTGTTAAGTCAAGTCTACAAAGTAACAAATAGCCTTGCTGGATAATCTTTTACACCCCTATGAAATCTATCTTCATTAAACCATTTTCGGTAATTTTCCAATTTATCGAAAAACATTGGAAAATGGACAAGATGCACTATAAATTCATGAATTATATTTTGTATTGTTCTCTCAACTTTTCCTTTATCCTGCGGATAGTATGGATGAGCCGCTTTCGGCTCAATTCCTTGCTCGATGCACCAAGTTTTCCATTGCTCTCTGAACTG
>JAUSKH010000010.1 GCA_030647095.1 Nanobdellota archaeon
TAAGGTTGATTCGCAAAATAATATGGAGTTTATATTACAAAGGAATGCGGGAAAAGGGAATGTTGTCGGTTTCGTTATTGTATTAGAAGATACTACAAAAAAGATTTCTACTATTACTAAATACAATACGACTTCGTTAGAAGAATTGAATAGTATACTCGTAAATATCTCTGCTGTGGAGCATGGTCTCACGGAAGATATAATAAAGATTTCAGTGTATGTTGTTGGAATTTCTACTGATATATCAATATCTATTGTATCGTCGAATCCTGTTGCAACTGCGGGGACTGGTAGTGGCTCTGGTGGAGGAGGCGGTGGCGGAGGTTCAGGCGGTGGCGGTATTGGAAATCAGGTAGAATGCGTCGTTGATAGTGCGTGTAATCAGAACATAAATTATTGTTTAGGTATCTGCACTGCAAGCAATACGTGTGATTATGGTCATACAAAGGCAGACAATACGCAGTGTCCCACAGGAGGTACTTGTCAGGCACCTGCAGTGTTGTATAAATAATTCAGATACTATCCTTTTTTCTTTGTGACTATTACATAAACTCTTTTGCCTAGATATCTTCTAGGAACGTCTGCCTTTGCAGATGTTCCAACAGGAGTTACAACTCTTTCTAAGAAACCCTCAACTTCTTCATCTTTCAAAACAAGCTTACCTTTATTTAGCTTAATTATTCTCATAATAAGACAACTATAGACAACTATATAAACCTTTCGGTTCTATAATATTTAAGGAGGTTTATGACAAAATGATAAAAAAACAAGAAAGATGGGGAAAGAAAGTTACTTATGTCCGAAATTGGAAAAAGGTTAACGAGTCTTATGTGAAAAAAGCAATTTTTTATCTAGACTTTGATGGGGTTAAAAATTGGCCTAATGAAATAGTCGAAATGAATAAAGGAAAAAGAGGAGCACTCTTTCAATTTCCAAATTCTCTGATAAAATTACAAGCTGTTTGGTTAAATTTCTTTAGTTATCGTGGAGCAGAAGGAATAACAAGACAGCTTGTAGATCTTGGTTTACTGCCTGAATTTAATGATTACTCGACTATTCAGCGTCGAGTAATTGATTTGGCATTGGAGATTCCTAAACCAAATAAAAAAGAATTCTCAGCAACTACAGATGGCTCTGGAGTTAAGATGAACATGAGTGGAGAGTATTTTGAGCAAATGTATGGCAAGGGAGAAAGAAAAAAATTTATCAAGGTTGTTATTACCGCAGAACCTTACGACAAGGATTTACTAAAAATAGAAGTTTCCGTCGAAGGAGAAGGAGAATCAGAACCAACAATTGCGGAAAAACATATGGGGGAATTAGTTAAAGATGGTTACAAAATAAAAGAATTTTTTGGAGACGGATCATTCGACAAAAATGAGTTGTTTGATTTTTGTGATCAATACGGAATAGACACGAAGATAAAAATCAGGGAGAATGCAAAACCTGAAGAGAGCGAATCATGGAAAAGAAAAGTAGAAGCCTAAAAATATCTCAAATTGGGGTATAAAAAGTGGGCTAAAAAGAAAAAATATGGAAGGAGGTGGACAGGTACTGAAGGAATTTTCTCTGCTGTGAAGAAAATTTATGGAGAAAGAGTAAGAGCACATAAAGTTGAGAATATGTGCTTAGAAGCTAAGAGAAAATTCTGGGCATACCAAGTTATCAAACGGTATGCTGATGATAAAACGGCTTTGAACAACTAAAAATTATATAAAGATAAATATTTTATGATTTATGCAACACTGCACACAGAAATACATGAATCGCCTACCCCATCATTATTCGAATCCTCTTGGTCTGGATTGTAAACCCATGGACAATTATCATCACAAAAATTGTTGCTTCCTGTACATGGATTATAAGTACTGCTATTAAAATCTCCATCTGTAGGAATTCCATCGCCATCTTCATCATCATAAGCAGTTATGCCTAACTGAATACGCTGCCCATATTCTATAGAAGAATGATCACTATCAAAAATAAAAGTACTAAGTCCCTTATCCAAATATAAAACACCTGCCGCTATATTGGCTACACAGTTTAAACATGAGCCATAATTAGGATTATATGTGCTATAAGTTCCATTCATGCCGTCATATTCCAGAATAGCCGACCTTGAATCATTCATAGATAGATTCACAGCAAAAACAATAGACTGGTTATAACCACTTTGGCTGATTATTGTTAACTTAGGTTTAATCACGGGGCTCTCTCCCTTTTCTTGCAACGCTTTCAATTCAACTAATCTTAAAGAAGAAGTACTGTTAGCTGGAACATTATTAACAAAAATGGAGATTGTCGCTGAATTATAATTATAATTCCAATGCCTATTTTTTCCACCATATCCATCCCAACTTGTTACAATACCTTGTTCATTATAATCAACATTGTCTCCGGTTGCTTCTGGGAAAATAATAGTGCGTTCCCCAGAAAAATTGATTTCCGTCTTAAAGTCTCTAACAGAAAAATCGTCTCCGAGACGTATAATCAATGTTTCATTCTTAGCATCACCTAAAACTCTAATACCGATTCCCCTTTTTCCAGTTAAATTAAAAACTCCAGGCAGATATAAATGACACCCACCAACACGAGCAATATAGTAAGGAAGAAGGGTTGTATTAACAATAAAATCTCCCTCACTACTAATATTACATTTAACTTTGGGATTACTTGTAGTAATAGAAAATTGAGAATTATTTGAAAAATTGTTTATAAGTATATTTCTAGTATCATTAAATAAATAATAATCAAATCTAGCTCTAAGCTCTAAACGAATAGGTTGCCTACCATAAATATTATCAAAAGAAGTTGCAAAACCCTCTGGTCCCATAGAAGTATAATTTACAGACTTTCTAACAAAATTATATCCGCTTATATGATTCAATTCAGCTTCGTTATCGGTCTGCTCTAAATAATTTCTTACCAAAATAGGCGTAATATTTAGACTATAATCTTCTTCTATTAAATCATTGTAAGTTCCTACAATCCTAAAGTAATCAGATAATCTTGAGTTGTTTTTAAAGAAAGTTGATAATTGAAGTCCCATAGATGTTTTTAAAGCAAATGCTTTAGTCATAGCATAATGAATATCGTCATAACTAGTTGCATCAAAATCCCAAATTTTAGAAGAGAATTCAGCCCCATTAATCTTCCACCATCCTATTTCAGGCTTAATCTGATTATATGGATTACTTTTTAGAACTGTTTCAGCCTTCCACCGAGTAAATTGCTTAGCTTTGAATACAACTCCGTCATATGTGGCGGCTCTTCTTTGATAAAACCATTCATAAGGATATCCTCCTCCAGCGCCCTGAATAAAAGGTATACTTCCATACAATTCCTGTATTTTCATTAAATAGGGCATATATCCTTTTTTTTCCAGAATATAATAACGCTGCTCAAGAATAAGAATAGAATCTAATCCTGGAACACCGACAAAGACAGTACCATCTAGATAAATCATGCTCGCATTCAAGTCACGCATGGTTTGAGCGAAAGATAAAGTAGATATATTATGTGCTTCGCTACCCGGCTTCAAAAAATGCCCAATAATATAAGGCACAATATATGCACGAGCGCCACTATTATGGGGGGAAATAATAGTAGTATCCCAACCACGCTGACAATTAAATAAAGCAGTTTCGTTATAAAAACTACCACAAAGTATAAGTTCATTGTCAATTAATATTCTAGGCTTAGATGTATAACCTAATCCACTAGGCAAGTAATAATAAGCAAAAGCAGAATTATTAGAGAGGTTCGTAGAAAAAGAGAGATTAAAGTAACCGTTTGAATTAGATATAGACCTACTAATATTTGCAAGTTCGTAGGTATAAATAGAGCCTATTAACGGCTTAGATGGATTTTTATAATCCACCACAGATTTAGCAGTACCATAAGGAGGAAAAGCAAGATTAAGAAAAGTATGAATTCCTACTTTAACACCCGCATTTTCTATAGCATGTATAGACATATTAAACTCAGAATAGTTAGCAAAACCTCCAGGATAAGTGGTTGTCTGACGCCAAGGCCAATTATAATATCCATAGTGTAAAGGATCAATTAGAAGAAGCTGCTTGAATTTTCCAAGCTGAGCATATTCTGATACCTTCTGCATATCTGATGGACCATAACCCTCTGTGAACAAATATGATTCTCTTGGCTGTATTGAATCCCTTAACCATTTCCCATCAGATAATATAGCTAGAGGAAGTGGATTCGAAGCGTTTTGATAATCATAAACTATCTGCTTTATAGCATCATTATAATTCTTCTTGGGTGCAATAACAAGAGCAGCAGATGTATTAACAAAAAGTAATCTATCATCAGTCATTAAAAATTTATTAGCCCAGCACCTATATTCCTCCCTATCTCTAGGAACAGACTCTGAGACATGATATATTCCAGGGTGAAGCATACATAATGTATCAACCGTTAGGGGCAATGAATTAAGAAACAGTTCGTTATCAGTTGCATTTAAAGTCCAAGCCCAATTTTCATAATAATTACCCTGAGGTATTTCTTTAGGTCTAATCCAATAAACATCTAAAGAGAGCATATCATAACCTTGTGGTATAGAAACACTAACAATTCTAAAGGTTATATAATTAGGACGGGGGACTATTTCAACAACACTAGAAAGAGAATCATTTGTTAAATAGCTGAGATTATAGAGATTATTCCCTAAAGAAGTAACACCTACAGAAGGTATAATAGTTCCATTCACTAAAAAATATCTACTCAAAGATGTATTCAAAAATAAAGCCTGAGTACCATTATACAACAAAGAAGTTACATTCCCCGAACATTCGTCAATAGCCAGTGAATAAGAAACGTCGTTATAATTACCAACAGAATTACTTATAGAAATAAGACTACATCCTGGACTAAAAAAAAGTCTTCTCCCGAAGAAATCGACATGAAATATAAAAGAAAAGAGCAAATAAACAATTAAAAAGATTGCAATAAGCAGCAAAATACCAATGCTAACTCTTTCCTTAAAACCAAATCTCTTTTTCATTTAACAATTCCCTTCTCAACTAAATACTATAAACTAGGTTATATTCTTTTCTGTCTATCCTGTTCAAGCATCTCCTTAGAGCAAGTATACAAAATATCTGAATGGGTTATCTCAAACTTCATGTAAAATCGATCTTCTATGTCTTTACAAACTTGTTTTACCGTTGAAACATATTTCTCTTCTAAAAACAAATCTTTTCTGTACTTGATACAAAAAACAACATGATATTTTATCTTAAAGACTTTATGCGAGGATCTAACAAGTTCTGTCATCTGAAAGCTATGTTCCACAAACTTATAGCTTTATCCCCGCAGCAAGCTGCGGTGGTATTATGAAGAATAAATTTCAGTTCCAACCATTTAATTTTAAACAATCAGATGAACTATTTGCTTTCAAAGACAACAAAGACAGATACAACCGAATTTCTTAACTCGTTTGGACTAGAAGTTTCAACAGTCAGCCTAGATGATAAGATTACATTAAAAATTATAATGACCGAACTAGACATATTTGAAGAACAAAACTCGGCGAATATTATCTTGTTGAATAAATAAAGTTAGTCAGTAGCGTAGTCCGTACCCAATCGATAGCTATCTTCTCTATTAGTTGATTTGGAACGTGAGCTGTTACGCAGATTTCTAATATGTAATGAATAAGGATCTTCCTTGAAGTCTAGACCGTTTGCTGTTCTATGCAAGTTCTCTGCTTCGTAATTTCTATCATCTAGAGTCTTATTCTGTGGGTGTATTAAATGTGGCATAGTGAAATCTACCATATTTCTATTTTTAAATTTATGTTTTGCTGATTTTTACGCTTTAGTTGCATCAGCGTGTCACGCAAAAACATTAAATATTGACGTTTCTAGGTAAAAGAATGGTAGAGTTAAAGTTATTTAATACGTTGAGTAGAAAGAAAGAAGTTTTCAAGCCAATAAAGAAAGGAGAAGTTGGGATGTATAGTTGCGGACCGACTGTTTATTGGTATCAACATATTGGGAATTTGAGAGCTTATGTCTTTGCCGATATTGTAAAGAGAGTTCTGATTTATAATGAATATAAAGTTAAGCACATAGTTAATATTACTGATGTTGGTCACCTTACTTCTGATGCAGACGAAGGGGAAGATAAAATGGAAAAGGCTGCCAAAAGAGAAGGAAAGAAGGCTTCCGAGATAGCTGATTTTTACTTTGGTGTATTTAGTGAAGATTTGAAAAAGTTGGATATATTGCCTCCTACAAAATGGGTGAAAGCGACCGAACATATCAAGGAACAGATTGAATTAATAAAAAGACTTGAGGAAAAAGGATATACTTATAGAACTTCAGATGGAATATATTTTGACAGCTCTAAATTTAAGGATTACGGCAAGCTTGCTAAACTTAACATAAAGGGTTTGGAAGGTGGAAGAAGAGTTGCTTTAGGAGAGAAGAAAAATCCAACTGATTTTGCTCTTTGGAAGTTTTCTGAAGAACCTGGAAAGAGACAGCAGGAATGGTCTTCTCCTTGGGCTGTTGGTTTTCCAGGATGGCATATAGAATGTTCTGCAATGTCAATGAAGCATTTAGGAGAGCATTTTGATATTCATACAGGAGGAGAAGATCATATACCTGTGCATCATACTAATGAAATTGCGCAGAGTGAGGCAGCAACAGGCAAGAAATTCGTTAATTATTGGTTACATGAGGCTTTTCTTTTATTTAAGGGAGAGAAGGTGTCTAAGTCTAAAGGCGGTTTATACACTATTTCTGAACTTGTTGATATAGGTTATAATCCTTTAGCTTATAGATATCTATGTTTGCTTACTCATTATAGGAAGCCACTTAATTTTTCTTTGGAGACTTTGGATGCTGCGAAGAGTGCTTATGAAAGACTTGAAAGAAAGATTATAGAACTAAGGAAAGAGGAACGTAAAGGTAAAGATTTGAGTGAAAAATATGATAAATCGTTTATTGAAGCTTTAAATGATGATTTAAACACTCCTAAGGCTCTTCAAGTTATGTGGAAAATGTTGGATGATTTTGATTTCGAGCCAGAGAAGAAAGTATGTTTGCTTGAGAAGTTTGATTCTGTTCTTGGTTTAGGAATTGAAAAAATACACGAGAAAAAGTTAGAGATACCTAAAGATATACAAGATTTAATAGATAAAAGAGAACTATTAAGAAAACAAAAAAAATGGGTTGAAGCTGATATAGAAAGAGAAAAAATAAAAAAGAAAGGTTATATTATTGAAGATAAGCCTGAAGGGTTAAGAATTGAAAAGATAAATAAAGAGATTTTCTAAGCCTTCGCTATCCTCACAGCAAGCTGATGGGGTATTACGCTCGGCTTCAGGACGGAAATCTCTAATACACGTGAGAAAACTGTAGATTTCTCCCGGTTCTCCCCAAACCAAGACAAACCCGAAGGGTTTGGTGATTTGTCAAATCGGACGACGCAGCAAAGCTGCGGGGTATTAAACCCAATTTGACAATTAAGCAGTGTTAGGTAAAAGATGAAGAGCGCTGTAATCTGCATGAGGATACTGGCTTATAGAAATGTTATGTTTTCTGTATAAACCTTCTAAGTAATTTATCCTAATCTGTTCGCTAATCTCTCGGGTATTGCCAGAAATTATTAGATGAGTATTTTTATTATCTCTAGCGAATACAGCAAGAGTTACTAACCCACAGGTGTCAATTCTATATTTTTTATCATCGAAATTGAGTATTATATTTCTGTAGGTTGCAGAATATTTCTCCAGTTCTCTTTTTAAAAATGGAGCGCTTTCCACAAAAGTGATGTCTCTTATAATATCAAGCACTACATGTTCTGGTTTTTCTTGGGATATAAGTTTAGTAACTTGGATATGGTAATGGCTCTTTGTAAAAAAATCGTTTAGTCTCTTGGAGAACATACTTTAATATGTTGTTTGTTATTTTTAAACCCTAGTTAATTGGTTTTAAGAAACAATAATTGTAAGGAATAAATAATAAAAATGATTTTGTCCGACATCTTTATAATAATGTATTCTTTTTGAGTGCCTTATTAATCTATAACATAAATCTTTATTAAACTGTCGCAAATATTCTGTTTATGGAAGTATTAGTGGATGGATGGGGTTATATGGTTTCTATCGATTCTCCTAATGGGGAGTTAGACACTTTAAAAAATAAAACTTTAGAGGGAGAAATATTGTCTACAACTGACGAAAAACCTTATACTTGTGACAACCCAACAGGTAAGAAACTCACCCTGAGGATTGACCCGAACGTTAGAGATATTTCAGTTAGTTATTACCCTGAAAATTCTGGATGGGAAGATTTACAAAGGATAGATGTAAGAATCTCTCCAGAAGATTATAAAAATATTTATCTTGGAAGTGGGAGAGTTAGGGGTGCTAAACCTACTCTTTCTATAGATATTTTAGTCCAAGACACCAATGCTGTTTAATTTAGTTTTTTTAATAAGGTCTTTCTTTTGAATCCCTTATTTATAATATGTTGCTCTAAAAATAGCACTATACTACAAAAGTTCGTTTTTTTATCACTTTTCAACTGCAATCGCAGGTTTTTCATTAGGAAAAGAAAAATACGGCAATATAGGAAGTTTTATAAATATTATAATTCATTATAAATTATAATAAGATGGTTCAGAGTATAATTGACTTAGGAGAGAAAGAAGATAGAATTCTTAATATAGTGAAAGCTATGTATGGTTTGAAAAATAAATCTCAAGCGGTAGCATTCATAGCAGGCAAGTATGAAGACGCTTTCTTAGAACCAGAACTTAATCCAGAGTTTGTAGTAAAATTAAACGAAATTAAGAAAGAAAAAGGATTAAAGTTTAATAGTGTTAGTGATTTGCGAAAACACATAGAGAAAAATGCGTGAATTCGAGATAAAGCCTGAACTCGAAAGAATTCTTAAGAGGTTGTTTAAGAAAGACAAAATTATGTATGAGCAAATAATGAAAAAAATTGAGGAAGTCGTGGCTTCTTACGACGTTGAACATTATAAAAATCTAAGATATAATATGAAAGATTCAAAGAGAGTTCACTTAGGACATTTTGTTTTAGTTTTTAGTTATGATAAAAAGTTAGATTTTGTATCTTTTGAATATTTTGATCATCACGATAATATTTACAAAAGAAAATAACTTGCCTTAGCATAGTGCTCTAAAAATAGCACCATATTTATAAGTTACACTCTTTAATGATAAATATGACTCATACTAGAACGGATGCTTTGAAATTGCTCCATGAATATGTACAATCAGAGAGCCTAAGAAGACATTGTTATGCTGTTGCTGCTTCTATGGAGGCTTATGCTGGAAAATATAATGAAGATAGGGATAAATGGTGGATTTGTGGGTTGTTGCATGATTTTGATTATCAAAAAGTCCTTGCGTATACCTCGGCTTAAAAGCCGAGGTTTGTTCGGGACTTTTAGATGCTCAAGACACTACCGCACCATAAATGGTGCGGTTTTCTGTCAAGTGTCTTGACATGAAAAATATCCTACTATTCCTGAGCATGTTACAGAAGGCGTAAAGATTTTAAGAGAGAAGGGTTATGGAGAAGATATTATAGAAGCTATATAGGGACATGCTGAATATTTAGGAATTGCAAGAGAGAGTTTAATGGCGAAGTGCCTTTTTGCAGTAGACGAACTATCTGGTTTTGTTGTTGCTTTGGCTAGAGTTAAAAATGGATTTGATATGGATGCTGAATCTGTTAAAAAGGCTCTGAAAAAGAGAGGTTTTGCTGCTGCAGTAAGCAGAGAAGATATAGAAAAAGGGATAGTTGAACTAAAAGTCAATAAAGAGGAACATTTTAGTTTAGTCATAAAAGCATTGAGTAGGATAGAAAAGGATTTAGGATTCTAAAAATTATTTTTTATCACAATCTTTTGGGTCTATTTCAATAATCTTATATTTCCTGTCGAATTTTCTTTGTTTTGCTAGGGAGATAGCACCTTCTACAATAAGACCAACACCTGCTAGCAACCAAAACCAATCTGACGAGAATTCATAGACGCCAGATAATTTTAATATAGTTCCTATAGTCATTAAAATTCCTACAATAATAAAAGATTCATATTTAGCAAGATTTTGAACTATCACCTTCATAAGGAAGACATAAATTGATGTCTTTTTAAATTTATTTAGCTGATTTTATAATTATCTAATGTCAACATACTTCATTGATCTGTGTATGTTGAACACAAGAGAATTGTTTGAGATTTACAATTCTCTGTGCAGAAAATTCCAAATCAAGAGAAATTTTCATGCATCAAAAAGTCTAGCAGATTAATTCAAAGACTTTTTGATTACAGCAAGAATATTATCTTGAATTTCTTCTATTTTGCCTAGACCATTTATTTCAATAACCCTTCCTAGTTTCTTATAAAATGAAATAACTGGCTCTGTTTGTTTTTTGAATACTTCAAGTCTTTTTCTTATGACCTCTTTACTATCATCGCTTCTCTCTTCTTCCGAAGCTCTTTTCAGTATTCTTTCTGTAACTTCTTTCTCATTGAGGGTGAGATTTATTACAGTTAACTTAGGAATATTAAATTCTTTTAAGACTTTTGATAACATTTTTGCCTGGCTGATATTTCTTGGGAAACCATCTAAGATAAAGCTATTCTTATTGCTTTTATTAAATAAAGGATGGATTAAATCAAAAATTAATTCATCTGAAACAAAATCACCTTTAGAAATTAGAGAGTCTATCTTTTTTCCAAGAACAGTTTGCTTTTTTATTTCTTCTCTTAATAGCTCTCCTGTAGAAAGGTGAATGACATTTAGGTTTTTTGCTAATAACTCCGCTTGAGTTCCTTTACCTGACCCTGGTGGTCCTAAAATTATTATAGGATTCATAATATCTCTTTGTAGAGATGGTTTAAATTAATTTCTTTTTTTTAGTTTACGTTTTTTAGAGACCATTAGATGTTTATTCCTCATCCTTCATTTATAAGCATTTCTAGGATGAATCATATGAACTGTGGATATTTTAGAATCAAAATAATAATAAACTAGCTAGCTATGGTATAAACATGGTAAATTTTGAAGTACTATCAGAACCAACAAAGATATACAAGAGAATGCTTGAAGATATTAAGGAAGCTAAGGTTTTTATTTATCTACAGACATATATTTATGAACCAGATGCTATAGGAAAGAAATTCAGAGATGCTTTGATAAAAAAAGCTGCTGAAGGTGTAAAGGTCAGATTATTGTTGGATGCTTGGGGTTCTACTGCTGATAAAAGGTATTTTAAAAAATTGATAGATTTAGGGGGAGAGGTAATATATTTTAGAGAATTCAGATATGTTATAAGAGTATTTAGCAAGAATCACGAAAGAAATCATAGGAAATTGATTATTATAGATGATAAAATTTCTTATATAGGATCAGCTAATATCACTGCAAGCTGCCTAAATTGGAGAGAATTGGTAATGCGCTTAGACGGAAAAGTAACGCCTCGTTTTACAGAGCTTTTTATGCAAAATTGGGAGTCTTCTAAAGGTTTAACTCCTAAAAAAATTAAGTCTGTTCTGCATAAAGGTTTTGAAATTTTGCCAGATGTACCTTCTGCTTTGTATAGAATAACTGAGAAAAAATATATTAAACTTATAGGAAGAGCTAAAAATAAGATTATGATTGAAACTCCTTATTTTGTACCCTCTCCCGGAATAAGAAATGCTTTTTCAAAAGCTGCTAGGAAAGGCGTTAAAATAGAGGTTATAATTCCTTATATATCAGATGTAAGAATAGTTGACATGGTAAGAGAAAGATTTTTAGGGAGATTATATCAGCAGGGGATTGATATTTATTATTATATGCCTAGGAATTCACATTCTAAATTATTGATTGTGGACGATAAATTCTTTCTTTTGGGTTCTTCAAATCTTGATTATAGGAGTTTTATCTATCAATATGAGATAAATATAGTTGGCGAGAATAGGTATATGATAAAAGAATTAAAGAAGTATTTTTATCAGACACTAGCTGGATGTAAGGCTTTTAATTATAATGAATGGAAAAGCAGATCTTCATTTAGGAAGATGCCTGAGATGTTGATTTCATTTATAGAAGGGCTTCTTTAGTTATTATCTTAAGAAAAGAGATAAGTTTTTACTTTCGCAGTAAGAAGTAATTTCTTGACTGACAGCGGAAAGCAACTCCAAATCAGCTATGACTTTCCAAGGTCTTATATCTAATGCTCTGAGAATTTTCTTTCCGAACGGGAATCTTTTCTTTACAGTGTATAGATTTGCGCTTTTTATTACATATCCTTGATTTATCCATTCAGGTACTTTCTCATTAAAGAGGGAGGAATATTCTGCTGAAGGGACGCTAATCTTAAGTGCGTAAGGCATTAGAGGAAAATTTAGTCTATCTAAGTCTAAATAAGGGGCAACGCGTGAATGTATATATCTTCCTTTTAAAGGTTTGTCAGTATTTCTGCGCTTGAGCCGTAGGATTCCTACTGCATCATTAAAATTTTCCAAGTGTGCGTAAATTCTCCAGTCGCTTCCAACTGTGCTACAGCCAGCTTCCATAAAATATTCAAAATCCTTGAAAGTAAGTTGATTGTATTGCTTGCGTCTCTCATGGTTAAAATTTGGTATCATATAGGAGAGGAAAAACAAGACATTAAAAACCTTTTTAAATCACAAAACCCTTCGGGTTCGTGGTTTTGTGAGACCCGAGAAATCCCAATAATCTACTAACCTCTACCTGAAGGTAGAGGATTTCACGAGGGTTAAGAAATTCTGTTATACCAACCTTAGAATTTATCTTCACCAAACTTTCTTAATATTTTTTTTATTTCATCAATTACTTTTTGTTGAGTCTTTTTATCTGACATTCTTACAAATTTAATTAATAGGTCATTTAGTTCCTCTTTTTGAAGCATTTTTATTTTAAAACCATCAGTTATGAAGTAGAATCTGTATGATTTATACTTTAATTCCTTAATAATTATTCCACTAACTTGTCCTACTGGCTTTCCTTTTTGAGGATTTTCCTCTAAATTATATAATAATTCAAATATTTTAACAGACTCTTTTTTGAATACTTTATTTATCTCTTCTTCTAACTTCTTAGTTATTATTACTTTTGCCATCTCTTTTTAGAGTTAATGATGGCCTCTTCTATAGGGATTGTGCCATCTTCATTCATTAATAAGTCGTGTAACTGCCTTTTTTTTGCACTTTCTATTAGTCTTTTAATTATTTCTGAATATGTCTCACCTTTATTTCCTAATTCCATTATTTGTTCTTTAACTTCCCTTGAGATTGCTATTGTTGTATGTTCCATTTAGAACCTTTATATCCATTATAATGGTTATAACTGTTATATTTATAAATCTTATTATCTCGCTTTTTATAAAATTACCATATGACGCCGTCACCAGGAATCGAACCTGGAAAACCCGAAGGTAACACGCTCTCCAAGCGTGCGGAGTACCATTGTCCCATGACGGCTTAAATAGACTTAAGTTTAATGATTTTTAAAGGTTTTTAAAATCTAGAAAGCCAGACACTATCTGTTACAAGGGTATAAACAATCTTCATTAATGTGCATGTTTAAATACCTTTTTTAATGCATGAAGGAATGGATCCTATACTTGAAGAAATAGCTAAGGAGAATGTCATTCTTATTGATACTTCTTTTAGCGGACCGCAATGTACTTCAGATTCATTTAACTTTCAACGTGGATTCTCGGATAAGAAAGAAAATGGCAGAGCGATAAAAGAAGGGATAGAAAGATTTAACACAGTTAGAGAATTAATAGAAGTTTATGATGCAGGAATTATATTTGAAGTAGAATTAGAAATGAAATATTTTTTAAGAGAAATAGAAGAACATATAATAAAATATAGGGAGTATGGGGCTTATAAAGGATTAATGCGTGATAAACCATTAAGGAAAGATAATATAGCTCTAGACTTCACATCATTATGTAGGTATTACAGAGAATTAGAAGGTTTAATAGAAATAATGGGCACGCAGGATCCTATCGCGCAATTCACCCCGAAAAAACATTCTGAATGGTTAGGATATTTGAATGTAGTAAGAAAAACAAAGACTAATAAAGTAATAAAAAATCACTACAACGAAAAGTCTCGAAGATTACTTAACTGTAAAAGAAATAGAAACGATTTAGAGACAGACGAAAAACTTGTCGCATTAGCACTAATAGAATCATATGAGTATCCTGTGCTTGTACTGACAAAAGATTCAGATATTGAATATTTAGTGAGTAATAGTTCCAACGAAATAGGAAACAATCCCATAACAGTTTATGGTAGTGAAAAACTGCATTCTCAAGAAACAAAGTTAAAAGACTCTCTTGTTTTTAGTCCAAGGGTGAGTAAAGTTTAAAGATTTTAGCCAGTTACTTTGGAATCAAGAGCATCCTTTGCGCTATCTTTTTCTTTGTTAGAATACAATCCTCTTAGAATTATGCCTGCTCCTACGATAAATTCTGCTCCTTGATATAAAGAACGTTGCTTATGATGTGCATGTATATCTGAATCTATTTTATCTAAAAGAGCAGTGTTTGATGGGCAGTTATAATTATGCTCGCTAACACTTTCGGATAAGCCTAAAATGCTATAAGATCCTATTAAAATTCCTGTTGCCATTATTCCTGTTTCAATATAGTCTCTTACTTTGTTCATTCTTTATAGAGATTACAGATTTATTTAAATATTATTGTGTAATAATATTACTGTCCTATTTCTAATTCTAATTCTTTAAGAAATTCTTTAAGAAATTCTGTACGTTTTTCTGCGATTTTCTTTGCAGTTTCAGTATGCATTCTTTCTTTTACCTTTAGTAAACGAGTAAAGAAAAGATCTAGGGCATAATTTAGACTTTCTGGTTCTCTGTTTTTGCAGAATGGATCGCTAGGATTATAAAAAAGTCTTTTCATTCTTCCTGTGGATGAGAAGGTGCGCATAATTGAGATTGCTCCAGTTGCCTCCAATCCATCTGCATCTTGTAAGATTTTTGATTCTAATAGAACAGGTTTAATTCCTTTTGTAAAGGAACATTCCATGATTGATATTTTTACACCGCCTATCTTTTCCTTAGGGTATTCTTTAATGCTGCTTAATATCTTTTCTGTAGCTTCTGCACTTTCTTCTTGAGAAAGGTGCTTATTAGGATCATTTTTAGGATATACTATTAAATCATGAAATAAAGCTGCTGGAATTATGATGTCTAAATCTGCTTTCTCTTCAAAAGCAATTCTTTTAGCATTGTTTAATACTCTAAAAGAATGTTCAATATCGTGAGATGGGTCTTCATTGGAAATTCTTTCTTTTGCTATAGAAATAAGCTTTTCTTCTAAATATTTATCCATAATAAAATAAAATATTCAATATTAAAAATCTATGCTTTTATGTCAAGATTGCTGATGCAGAAAATAAATGCTAAAATACTAAATCTTCTCTTAAATAAATAGGCTCACCGTGATTACATCTTGCACTTTTAAGCTCTTTTAGCATCGCGTTAATATTTTCTTCTTTTGCTCTTTCTATACTTATTATATCTGGGAGCAATGCATCATCGCCCTCTGTCATATGCCCTGGGAAATTGTAAATCTGATAAATATCTAATCCGTGCTTTGCGAATATCTTTGTTTTCTCTCCGAATACGCCATTTCTATGCTCTGGCGATACGGATCTTACGAAACCGCTGCTTTCCATTTTATTAAGGAGTTCGTATGTATTTTCAAAACTGGAAAAATTAGCGACAACTCCTTGTTTTATTCTTTCTCCTATATCTAAAATATCATTAACTAAAGCAAACCCTGTTGGAGCAGAGCCTGCGCCTGGTCCCTTAAAGGTATAGATACCTGAGAATTTACCGACTATCGTTATAGCGTTAATAGCGCCGTTAGTTCCATAAAGAGGATGCTGTTCTGAAATGAAAGCAGGGATAACTTTTAATTCTAGTTTATTGTCTTTTTTTTCTATTATTCCCAGTGATTTTATTATATGTGCTTGATCCCTAAATTTAGATAAATGTTCTTTAACATAGAATACATCGTAACTTTTAATACGGTCTATTCCTTCAATCAAAGTGATATTTTCAGGTTTTATTTCTGTTTTGAATGCTAGTGATGCCAATATTGCAAGTTTAGAGGCTGCATCTGTCCCATTTACATCATTAGTAGGATCTGCTTCTGCATATCCTTCCTTCTGAGCTTCTCCTAAAGCTTCTTCATAAGTCTTGCCTTCATGCATTTTAGTCAGAATGTAATTGGAAGTGCCATTAATTATTCCAACAATTTTTAGTATTTCATCATTAAAGAAATAATTATTTAGAGCCCTAATAATTGGGATTCCCCCGCAAACTGCTCCTTCATATCTTAAATTCACTTTATTCTTATTTGCAAGAGCAGTCAATCTTGATAGATTCCTAGCAATGTTGTTTTTATTTGCTGTTACAACGTGCTTTCCATTTTCAATTGCTCCAACAATATATGTCAAAGATGTTTTATCATATTCTGCATTGCCTCCAACAGCGTCAACAACAACATCTATTTCTGGATTATTAATTATATCTTCAAGAACGTTTGTAGTAAGTTTTGGCATTGGTAAGTTTTTTCCGTTAAATTGATTTAAATCTGTAGTAAAATCTCTTCTCTTATTACCATTAGAGATTCCCACATATTCAACTTGATAACCAAATTTACTCGAATCTAGAGGATTAAGCATATATGTTAAAACTCCTCTGCCTACGTTTCCTAAGCCAATAAGTCCTATTCTTATTTTATCCATAGATGTTTTTTTCATTTTATTGTTATTTTTATAATTATGTGTTCTGGTTTTATCCATCATTTTTACCATTTTCATTTATATTAGCCTTGTAATTAGCTATATAACGCAAGGCTAACGTGAGAGGCGGTGACAAAATCAACCTAAAAGTCTATTAATTTTTAGGTGTAATAGGTTTAGATGGACTGTTTTCAATTTTCTTCTGTGCTGTTATCCTTGAAACTATAAGAATACCTAGAACAGAGATTATTGTGACAGCTATTGCAGAGAGTATCCTAAAGAGATAAATATTAGAAAATAGATTAAACGAAGAAATAATTTTGTTTACCGATTCAAAAATAGCATCTTTCCATGCTAAGGCAATGAGAAAGGCGAATGCAGCAGTTACTGCTATAGATAACTGGTCTCTAAATTCTTTCCTGAAAATATGGGCTATATTTCTTGTTTTTTCTACAGTTTTACCTAAAACCATGGATTTTATAATTATTGTATTTATATAAAGATTTTGTTTGGTGTTTAATCTTAATAACGTCTGAATATACCGAATAAGCTTCTTGAAGTTTTGGCTGGGGGATTGCTTATTTCTTTTTCAAATATAGATATAATCTCATTAAATATTTGTTCTGCATCGCGGTCTCCATTTATTACAAATATTCTCTCTTTTGGAAGTGATTTTTGAGATTGAATAAATTGCTTTCTTATTTTCTCTAAGAATTCGATGTTTGATTCGAATTTATGTGGATCTCTTCCCGATTCTCCAGACATTCTAGCAAAAGCTTTTTTTGCAGGAATATCCATGATAAATGTCATGTTTGGAACTGGAAGATTTACATGTTTTCTGATTAATTCTGCAACATCCATTCCTTGAGCAGATTGATAAGCTATAGTTGATAGTTTGTAACGATCTGTGACTACATGGAATCCTTTTTCTAGTGATGGAAGAATAAGTTCTTCTACATGCTGTTTTCTATCATTTATGAATAAATTTGCTATAAGAGATGCTTGTGATAGAGGGTCTGTTCCTTCCCTGAGAAGTTTTCTGATTTTAGTTTCTTTATAGGGTTCTCTAGTAAGTATAATATGATTATGTTTATCTTTATAGAATAAATATTCTACAAATCTTTTTAATTGTGTTGTTTTTCCAGAACCGTCTATCCCTTCGAAAGCTATGAATAGACCTTTATTTTCAATCATTAGCACGAACCTCCGAATTGTGTTTCAGCCGGATTTGAACTAATGCTTTGAAAATTTAATGGAGAATCTTGAACATATTCTATACCTAAATTTAAAGCAACCTCTGCCTTCATTAATTCTTCTCCTAGATAAGAAGAATGGTACGAGTCTACCGGATGTTGTGAAGAATTAATCGAATCGTTTATTTCTCTGGCTGTTTTTCCTTCAAAGATTTTTAGAATCTGACTATCTGGAGAGTAGTGGCTTGCGTTTATCTTCCCGCCTTTTAGTGCAATAACATAATACCCTCTTGGATCCCAGAAACAGTTTGTGCTTTTGTAATATTTAACAAGAAGTTCTTTTGTTTCTTTCCAGTTATCCTGGTATATGTGCGCGCTACATGAAACAGTAATAAGTGCACCCATATCAACCCCAAGACCTTCTGCAATTATCTTCTGCAATTTTCTTAAAGCAAAAGCATTTAGAGGCCAGGCACGGAACATGTCATTGCTTCTGATATATACTGTTAAATGTAAAACTCCGTCTTGAATGTTGGGTTGAACAAGTATAATGCAGGGGCTGTTCTTATCTTTATTTAAATATCTTCTAGTTAGTTCGTCTTCTACAATCCAGGTTTGAGCTAGAGCTGATTTTCTATAAGTATCTTTTTTAAGGTATTCTATCATATCTACTATTTGGTCAATTTTTTCTCCATTTTTTGCTTCCCAAGCTCTAAATCTTGAGCCGTATGTGTAAATAGTTCCTTCTGGAATTTTATCGCTACAGATTTCATCATAATAACTTTTTAGATAGGTTTCATCAAATCTGAAGTATGGTTCCATTTTGGGAGAATCTGGGTTTTCATTTTCTACAATAGCAATAAAATTGATGCATTCTCTTACTTCTGTTGAATCTCCTGTTTTCATTTTTGTTATTCTACCATAATCATAAATTGTTCTAAGCATTTTAAGCCAGACTTCACCCACTGTTTTATCGCGAATAATATAACCTGTACGTTCTGCAGGGAAACTATCTGTATCAAGTTTTGCTTTTTCATAAAGGCGAGGTTCTGCATAAGGTCCTTTTTTCTCTAGAGTAGAAATTACTTGGTTTATTACATTTGCATATTCTACAGAATCATCAAGATTTTTTACTTGGTCTGTTAAATCAAAGAGTTTTACATTATTCCTTAATTCTTCTATATCCTCTAATGGAATTTCATTGGCAATTTTTGTTTCTGTTCCCATAACTTTGCCTTCTACAATGCCCTTTTCAAAGAAGTTAACTAAAACTTCCCTACTTTTTGCTTTATCGTTTCCTAAAAGAATGATGTAACGAATGTTTGGGTTTGCAAGACAGTTTCTTATAAATGGCTCTAAAGCATTTTGTCTATCATAATAATTTCCTACTACGGCATAAGAACTAGAATCAATGTCTTTGTAAACAACTTCTTTGAAAGTCCAGAGGGTGGCTATCCCTACATTACTTTTTAGTTCTCCTAAATATAGTTTTTCATGAAATTCTTGCGGCCAGCCCTGCTCTTTTAACTTATTTATATAATCTGTACTCGCCTCTTCCATATCACAAGAGAAAATCAGAACTATATAAAGATTTATAGGGTATTAAATATTCGATTCTACTTCTGTAATTGCGTTTAAAGGCACTAGCTTCTCCCCAAATCTTAACTTGTAATCTGCCTTTAATATGGCTTCCTTTGTGTCAATAGTCCTAAAACTTTCTGCAGGAATCTTATGTAATTCCTTTATGCTATACCATTCTATTTTGGCCACTTCTCCTTTAATATAGGATGGAAGATCTATGTTTGTATGTGGCGCTCTGATAAGTGTTGAAAAGTTAGTAGCGTACATTCCCTGTCCATTTTTATCTCTGCCCCTATAATTTATATATGCCCCAACAAGACCTAGTGGATACCCAATAAAACCTCCAGCTTCTTCAAATAATTCTCTTAACGTGCCTTTTATTATAGATTCTGCACCGGCAAGCTTTCCTCCAAATAAACTTAATTTACCCTCAGAACTTTCTTTGCTACCACATACCATTAGCGCGTATTTTGCGTCTTCTCCTTCCTCTTTATATCTAACAACAGAGCTTACAACTATTATATCATTAAGATTATACGATTCTGTATTCGCATAATTGACTTTTGGACTGGGATAGGCTGGTCTTCCTGCAGTAGTATTAATAAAATTCAAATCGAATGGAGAGTGAGTGTATATATTCCTTAAAAGGGCTGCTGTATCCGGAGTCCTAAAATCTTTTTCATGAGATAATACTTCTTCTAATTTAAACCACTTAACTCCTTTTTCCTCTATGATATTCGTTGCTGGTCCTATTACATTTATGTTTGTTATCCATTTTCCTGATAAGCTTCTGCTTTGAACAATTCCATTTATCCTTGATGGACTAAAATCGATACCATTCTCTGAAATTGTTCTTTCAATAATACATTTGGGGAAGCCAGGCCACCAATCAACAAATCCCCCTAATAAAGACAATCCTTCATCACTTTCCTTAAGACCGATTTCTCCCCCTTTAGTAATGATTGCACTACAAATAGTATAACATAATGGATGATTTTCTAAAGTCATTTAAAAATTAAATCTTGGCAATATAAAAGGATTATTGTGATTAATCTTTCATTTCTATCTTAATTTGCACGCTTCTTGGAATAGGTAATTTCATTATTGGATGTAGAACGCGATCTTCAGCAGGGATATCAATTATTCTTCTATGGACTCGCATTTCAAATCTGTCAAATGAGGCTGTACCCTGACCGCAAGGAGATTTTCTAGTTGTTACTTTTAGCCTGCGTGTTGGAAGAGGTATAGGGCCACGCATTACTATGCCTGCTCTGCCTGTTACATCCTGAATTAGTTTTATTACTTCATTTAATGGAGCTATGTCCATGCTACTTAATTTTATTCTTACTCTTGTCATAAATAAGATGAGAGACGAGTGCTTTTTAAAGCTTATGTTGATGAAAAGTCTTTGGAATAGTTGGAATATGGTGGGCTGGCACGCCGCGTGTGCCAACCCTTTCATCTCAGCCATGTGAGATGAATATGATGTAATATTATTGCAAAAGAGGGCTTTTAATTTTATCTACTTGTTACTAATTTATCTCCTCGTAACTAATAATACTGATTGTACAATCTAATGTTTTACTGTCTTTATACACGCAATTGTTGTTATTGTAAACTCTAAATGATTCAGTTTTATTTTTATCAACATCAAATATCTGACTATCAGTATAATCTATTCCATACCAGTTAGAGAATACTCTGTAAGTTACATTTAGAGTGATAGGAATATCCTTGTTGTTTGTTATAATAACTTCATTAGTCGAACCTGTAACAATTATAGGTTCTACTTTGGGGGTAGGGGCTGGTGCAGTTACAGGAATAGGTTGAGGAATTGGAATAGGATTTATAGGAGTTTTTTTATTCGTGTTGATTTGTTCTTGCTCATATCTTGGAATACCTTGAATCATAAAGAAAACTATTCCTAGTAAAATAATAATAGTTACTGCAATAAATATCAGATAATTTCTAGGTTTCTTTGAAGGATACGTGGGCTGTTCAATAGTGGGAATGACTTTTCTATTATCCCTTCTACTATCAATTATCCCAGAAACTACTTCTGATTTGATAGGTCTTCTTATTATAGATTTAACTTGTGTTCTTCCAGCCATTTTTAACTCGGTAGATAATCTTGCTCTGGTTTCAGTCTTGTTCATCCTATCTTTTGCTATATCTTTCTTCGGTAAAATAGGAGCAGTTCTGGGGATATTTTTGATATTCCAAGATTTTGATGCTTCAGACTCCTGCACAATTTGTTGGTATCTTTGGTTAGGATTAGGTTCCCCTATATTATAGTAAGGTTTCTCTTGGGTTTTTGGTTTGTCTTTGTGTGTTTTAGGTAATGTCGTTTGTTCTGGCGCTCTATATTCTTTAATAAAGTAATCCAATTCCATAGAATTTGCAAATCTCTTCTTTCTTCTTTTCTGCTCTGTATGAATTAAGTTATGTTGTTCTCTGGTGCAGATATAAAGGTTTTCAGGAGTATTATCTAATGTTTTACTGTTTATATGATGAACAACATATGCCCCAAACGGTTTAGAATATTTTGAGGGGTTCTTGTTATAAATATATTTTTCCGCCACGACCCTACTTTGTAGGTTTCCTTCCTCATCTAAAATGTACTCATTACCAAGGTTATTAGAATATTCCATCAAATAAGGCTTCTTCTCAACCATATCCTTATATTGATTCAAACTATTTAAACAATGCTTCTATTAAATGGTTAATCTTCCACAACACTCTCTAGCCCCTTATAATCAGTTATGTTTGGAGAAGAGTTGCGGGAAGAATGATATTGTTCTTTAATCGCTCTAAGTTGAGTTAGATTATCTAATACTCTTTTTCTGGTCGTCCACTTTTTTAGTTTTAGTTCATATAAAATGGAATTTACTTTTAGTTCTTTCATGGAATACTTGCCAGTTAGAAGACATACAATATCGTATAACATGCCTCTGTGAGGAACGTTTAGTTTTACATCTATTTTGAGAGATTCGTAAGTTAATTTCATTGTGATAACTTCCCGAATGGGATACTATAAAGTATATTTAAGAATTCGTATAGTTGCTTATGTTACGTTATATGATGTTATCTTGCGTTGGCTGTTAGATTTAAATATATGCAAAAACTTATTTGCACATGATAGATATTAAGCTAATTAGAGAAAATCCTGATTTTGTAAAGGATAATATAAAAAAGAAATTTCAAACTGATAAAGTTCCTTTAGTAGATAAAATAAAGAAAAAAGATGAAGAGTGGAGAAAATTAAAAACAGAAGTTGATAATCTAAGGGCTGAAAGGAATAAAGTTTCTAAGGAAATTAATGAGGCTAAGAAATCTGGGAAGAGTGTTACGGTTTTGATGAAGAGGGCTAAGGAAATTCCTGATAAAATTAAAGAAAAGGAAGAAACAATGGCTAAATTGGAAAAAGAAATAGAAGAAAATCTTAAACAAATACCTAACATAATATCATCTAAAACACCTATAGGGAAAGATGAATCAGAAAACAAGGAAATAAAGAAAAGTGGGGCAATCCATAAGTTTAACTTCCCTATTAAGACACATGTTGAAATTCTTGAGAATTTAGAAGTTGCTGATTTTGATGCTTCTGCAAGAGTCTCAGGAAATGGTTTTTATTATTTAAAGGGAGATTTGGCTTTGTTAAACCAAGCCTTGATTAGATTCGCTATTGACCTTATATCTAAGAAAGGCTATACTTATATAGAACCGCCTTTGATGCTAAATGAAAAATCTATTTACGCTTCTATGGATAAAAAAGCAATTGAGAGTTCTGTTTATTCAATTAAAGGAGAGGATTTACATTTAATTGGAACTGCTGAACAGTCCCTTCTTGCAATGCACGCTGATCAGTCTATTGTTGAATCTGAACTGCCTAAGAAGTATTTTGCTTATTCAATGTGTTTTAGAAAGGAAGTCGGCAGTCATGGAATAAATGAAAAAGGTTTATGGAGGACTCACCAGTTCAATAAAGTAGAACAGTTTGTATTTTGCAAGCCAGAAGATTCTGAAAAGATTTATGATGAACTGCTTAAGAATTCTGAAGAGATATTAGATAAGCTAGAACTTCCTTATAGAGTATTAGAGATTTGTTCTGGGGATTTGGCAGATTGGAAATTTAGAAGTGCTGATCTTGAAGTTTATAGGCCAACAACAAAGGCTTACGGAGAGGTTATGTCTTTATCTAACTGCACTGATTATCAGGCTAGAAAACTTGGTATTAAATATATAGATAAGAAAGGCAACAAAGGATTTTTACACACTTTAAACGACACAGCTATAGCAACTTCAAGGATTATGGTAACAATAATCGAGAACTATCAGCAAAAAGACGGTTCTATAAAGGTTCCAGATGCACTTGTGCCTTATATGAATGGTGTCAAGATAATTCAAAAGAAGAAGTGATTACATATAGTCAACGACATTAATATTTCCCTAGTT
>JAUSKH010000011.1 GCA_030647095.1 Nanobdellota archaeon
AATATTGTATCAATTGCACATAATTTGAAGAAAATTTACATGTTAATAGGGAAAATTAATTCAATCAACAAAAATATTGTTTTTTGTTTGATTTATTGTTTGGGTTAATTGAATTGTGACCCAACCTGCTTAGGTTAAGAATCTCACGAGTAAAATGGAGACTTTATCGAAGATAAGGTTTTTTCATCAAAAAAGTTGCAGTCCCAAAATCTTTAAAAAGAAAACCTGCCCCGTAGATTTCAAAAATATGATTAAGATCGATAAGATGGTTCTAGAGTAGAACTAGAACCAAAGCTAAAAATTAAGCTCAATATATAGAAAAAAGCAGGTATTGCAATTATTGCTCCAACAATCAAACTTAGAACTCCCAATTTAACATTTTTCTTATTTCTTATTAGAATTATTCCTTTTATTATAGCAAAAATTCCTAGAATAAAAAAGACAATTATAGAAATAAAAATCCATATGAATGATATGGTCTGCAACGGTCCTCCTTCAACTCCCAAGTCGACTGTTCGTGAAATAATTGTCATAACTACAAATAATATAATAGAAAGCGCTATCCAAATCGCCATTAACAATAAAGGCATAGCATCCTTTGCCCAAGTTTTTTTATCTTCCATATAACTCCATATAACAATTAATTTTTACCTTTATATTCTTTTCTATAAATTTGTAAAACGTGATTTTCTACCATAATTCCACCTGAGAAAAAATCTTCTTAACTGTCTAGCACAGATCTCAGTCCTTTTTTATAAATATCATCAAAAAGTCGAGCACGATAATTACTTTGATATGCCAGATCTCTTCTAACCTCTTCTAAGCGAAATCTTAGATTTTGTCTAGCTTCATTTAGATTTTCTGTTGGCTTTTCAGCAACAGATTCAGAATATCGTGGATTACATATATACCTCATAACCCTGTCAAGACCTTTTATCATTAATAATCTTGTTTTATTTACTATTTAAGATTTGTTCTTATCTATAATCTATTAACGAAACCTTTAATTATCTGTTTTCTTTAAACTCAATATGCTTATATCAAAGAGGAGCAATAAAAAAGGGCAAGAGGTTTTCAGTATGTCTTTCGGCATGATATTCTCTATTATCCTGATTATAGTCATTATAGCAGTCGCATTTTACGCCATAAGATTCTTCCTGAATCTTAATAAATGCACAGATGCGAGCTTCTTTTTTGACGAACTTCAGAAGGAAGTTGATAGAGCATGGAGTTCAGGCAGTTATAAAAGCGAATACAATGGAAGACTTCCTTCAGGAACTACCAAGTCTCAAAAGATAACACAAGTTTGCTTCGGTTCTCTCACTCTTCCAAACCCTACAGATTCAAATACCAAGTCAATTAAAGACTATTTTTCTCACTCTTCTTATAACAAACCAAAGAATAACATATTTCTCTATCCTCCTGAAAATTCATGCGGTGGCAAATTAGCTTCCTATAGCTTAGAACACGTAGCTATACCTACTTTCTTTTGTTTAAACGTAGATAAAGATAGAGTTTCTATTCCATTGAATAAAGGAACATCAGATGCATCGGTTAAAGTGGGTTAAATAATAAAAAAATGAAGAAATTTATTTCACGATTTATTAAAACAAAAAAAGGATTTGAATTTAGCTTTGCCTGGATATTTGCTATTTTTGTAGGAGCAGTAATAATCGTATTGGCAATTTATGCAACTACAAAAATAATAAAAACCCAGCAATTCCAGCAATCAACTATCTCAGCAAAAGAAATAGGAATTTTATTAAGCCCTATAGAAACAAATTTAGAGGAAGCAAAATTTACAAAAATCGTTGTAAATCAAGAAACAAAAATTTTTAATGAATGTTACACAACAGGAACATTCGGCTCACAAAAAATAGGTCTCTCTACAAAATCAGGTATCGGAGAAGAATGGCCTCCTCCAGGAGTAAAAAGCACATTTTACAACAAATATTTATTTTCTTCTCCGCAAGTGCATGGAAAAAAAGAATTTTATGTAATCTCCAAGCCTTTTAATTTTCCATTTAAGATTGCTGATATTGTTGTTTTATGGGACGATCAAACACTATACTGTTTTACATACGGTCAAGGTGCGCCATTAGAGATGAATAAAGAACTAAAGGAACTCAACGCAACAAATATAATGAATGCCAGCTCCCCTTTAAATTGCCCTCAAAAAAGTATAAAGGTGTGTGTCTCTTCTTCTGGACCTTTATGTAATATAACAGTTGACGTTCAAGCCAAAACAGTAAAAAAAGGAATCTCGACTGTTCACTACGAAGAATCTTTTGATTCAGGCAGCAGATATTCTTTATTATATGCAGCCATATTTTCAAATCCAGAAATTTATGACTGTCAATTCTGGAGGCTAATGCAAAGAGCTTCTAAATTGTCTTTGTTATATAATGAAAAATCAAAATATTTATCTTCAAAGGGTTGCGGTTCTGAATTAGTGCAGCCAGTTTTAGTGGCTTATTCTAATTCCGCAGCAGCAACGCCCAAAGTAAAAAGTTCTACATATCTAACAACAATAAAGCCATTTGCACAAAATCTTCAAAATGAAAACGCCAAACCAATATGTAATCTCTTCTAAGAAAGCACAGCTAAAAATACAGCAAATGGCTTTTGTATTAGTTGCACTAATGATCTTATTTTCAATGGTTGCTCTTGTTTATCTTTCAATTTCACGTGCAAACCTAATAGACCAGGCAAAACAAAAAAGAGACCAAGAAGCAAGGGAACTTGCAAGAAAGTTAAGCGGCGCTCCAGAATTAACCTTTACTTCAAGCAGCGATTGCTCAAGCTGCATAGACTTTGATAAAGTTCTTATGCTAAAGGACAACAATGTTTACAAAGACTTCTGGAGTCTTGATTACTTAATGATTAAACGAATATCTACAGATTCTGTAGATATTGTTTGTACAAGACAAAATTACCCTAACTGTAATAATCTTGTTTTGGTAAAAGAAAATGCTAATTACGCTTCAGCTACCAAATCATTTGTAACACTTGCCCACTGGGAACCAAGTGGCAGATATTATAAATATGAATTAGGAGAGATTTACGTATCAGTAAAAGGTGAATAAATGTTTATAAAAAAAAGAGCTCAGGAAGAAATGGTTGGATTTGTTCTTATAGTTGTTTTAGTAGCAATCATCTTTCTTGTTTTTATAGGAATTACAGTGAGACAGAGCTCACGTTCAACACCTCCAGAAAGTATAGAAACATCGCAATTTTTGGATGCTCTTCTTGAAACAGGAACTAATTGCGCAATTGATTACGAACCAAAATACTCTAATATAGGAGTCTTAATAAGTAATTGTAACGATGGACGCAAATGTACCTCAGGCAAAACAGCCTGTGACATCCTTTCTAATTATACGCTAATACCTTTGCTTGATGCAAGCTGGCCTACAGGTCCAGATAGACTAATAACCGGTTATGAATTCAAAATAATATCTGAAACAGGAACAGGTCCTACAGCAATAAGAAAGACTTTATTTACTACAAAACAAGGAATAGCCTGTGTTCATCCAGCAACACAGCTAGGCACAGACAAACCCCTTCCAGGCAAAATAACTGTATCGTTTTACATATGTGAAGACCTTACAAAGAAGTCTACAGCTTGATTTGTATATACATTGAGTCTACGGCCAATACCGGCCTTAATCTTCCTCTCTTCCCAGTCTTTTCAGAAACCATATCTATAAAACCAAACTTCTCTAACAACTTAACATCATCATTTACAGACTTAAAATCTCTTTCTAGAACTTTTGCTAACTCATAAATAGATCTCGGTTTTTTTGTTTTTATTGTATTTAGTACTCTTGCTTTCTGATTACTCAATATTTTTCTTAAAAGAGCAATACCTTCAAAGTCATACTCGTCTCCCCCTCCAGTGATTCTTCGAAAAAAGGTATGGAACGAGCCTCCCTCGTCGGTAATTGTAATCTCTCGCGTTTTATATTTTTGCGCCATTTTAGTTATATGGTATATTTATTACCATATAATTATAATATATCATATATTTATATGTTTCTATCTACCATATATAATTACTCTCTAAACAAAACGAGAAATAAACTGTCATATAACGCAGTAACACCAAAAGCTTTATATATGAACCAACTAGCCTCCCACGGCAACCACACCTAACAAGCCCAAATTAACGAAAGCTTTTTAAAGGAAAATTGCTTGAGCAACTTATCCTCATATAAAGCTTAGAGGCACTATGCATTAAATGCATAGTACACTGGCGGATTACACAAGTAATCTCCTCACAGAGGGTGTCCTGAGGGACTGCCGAAAGAACAAAGCTGAAAGGAGGGTGAAAAAAAATGTTTAAATTTAGAAAAATTGCGAGCGTTATGGCAAGTGCAGCAATGTTAAGTTCTACAATTGCATTGGCAGCAGCAGCAAATTTTCCTGCACCATTCGTACAGAGTGGGCAAGCTAATGTGGATGTAGTATGGGGCTCAACAGCAGGTCCAACAGACGTGGCTGCAGCAACTGATATAGTGGCTGTATTAAATGCAGCACTACCAGCACAAACTGCAAGCGTAAGTTCATCGACAAATACTACATTGGGCGCGGGGGACTCATTCAAACTTGAGAAATCAAGTGATAAGTTCAACCTTGGAGATACAATGAGTAGCATATATGCAACAATTGACAAAGATCGCCTGCCAACGCTTTTAGCTGACGGTACATACCTAAACGATAATAACGATGAGTATGACTATGAGCAAAAAATAACTCTATTTGGAAGGCAACTAACTTTCTTTGCTGATTCAGACTATAAGAGTAAAGAACCAACAGCAGGTTTCAAAATAGGATCAAGTACTCCTGTTTTAAACTATACTGAAGACTTTACACAAGATCCTCAGTCAGATGTAACAAGTGGTAGCTTAGTTGATTTGGAAACAACATCATTTAGTATCCTAGGAAAGAATTACTATGTGTTAGATGCACAAAACGGCACTGCTGCTACAAACTTTGGTAAATTTACCTTACTAGATTCAGCAGCTAAAGAAGACATTACCGAAGGTGAAACTAAAACAGTCACTGTAAACGGTAAAAGTTATGAAATATCTATAACTGGAGTTGTTAGTGCTACAAAGGCTAAGTTTACTGTAAACGGAGAACTTACAAACTCGCTAAACGAAGGAGAAACCTTCAAACTCTCAGATGGTACTTACGTAGGAGTTAGAGAAATCAACTTTAACAGTAAAGACACTGGAGTTAGCGATGTAGAAATTAGCATAGGTACTGGAAAAATTGAAATAACAGCTGGCGAAAACATCAAATTAAATGATGAAACTGTAGATGGAATGTCTGCCTGGTTCGTTAGAGGAACTCCAACTGGTAATAAACAAACACTTGACAAAATTGTAGTTCAGTGGAATACAGATGAGGAAGCTTTCCTTGCACCAGATATGGAACTTCTTATGCCTGGTCTTAAAGCAGTAAAGTTCATTATGAAGGACTTCGTAAGACCTGAGATTGAAATTACCAAAGTAGATTATTCTGGAGATGATACATTCGAATTGACAATTCCAATTAAAGATGGAGATGCCAATTTCGGTATTCTTCATGCAAACTCTACTGGAGAATTTAATCTTATAGGTTCTGACACTGATCAAAGATTAGTAACAACAGCCACAAACAATGTAATCTATAGACCAACGTTGGGCGGTAGTAGTTATGACAAATGGTTCGTCGCTACATATAACACCACAGATGATGCACAATCCTTCTTATTATCAGCTACTATAACAGAAAGCGATGGTAAGAACAGGACCACAATCAAAAACGAGGTAACAGGAAAGGACGTTTGTTCAGATAAGACTACAGGTACAACATGTGATGTTGGAGATGCGTCTTTGACAATAGTCTCTGTTAATAGGAACTCCACAGATAAGTGGATTAATGTTAGCGCAGGTACAAATGTCAACTTTAATACCATCTTCACAAAAGGCGGATTAAAAATATTCTTACCTTATGTAGCTGACTCGACTGCTCAGGGTGCAATAAACTTTACAAATGACACTTTTAACGCTGGTCACAGCGGAGACAGTTACTTCCTTTTCTTCAAAGAAGAGAATAAGGATGGAAATAAAGGGGCCGGAAGTACTTTCAACATTACTCTAAACGATGATAGTGATGGCAACGTACAGGTTAATGCTATAGATAGTGGTTTCACTGCATGGGATGTCCCAGGTACAAGCGATGATACCATAACAAGGGTACAATCAGATCTAGGTACACAAATCAAAAAAATTGTGGTTAGTGATAGAGGAAAAGCAGAAATTTCCTATTCTGGAGGGCAATCTTATGCAGAAATCTATGTAAGCTCACCAGCAGTCACCATAACTAACTCAACAGGTGGCGGTGTTACAGAGCGCGGCGCTATATTGATAAAAGATACAGAAATCGACTCTGCAGCAGGTAAGCACATCGTAGTTGTCGGTGGTAGTTGTATTAACACAGTAGCTGCAACCTTATTAGGTAGCTCTACTCAAATATGTGGTTCAGACTTTACTGCGAAAACAGGTGTTGGTGCGGGTCAGTTCTTAGTGCAAACCTTTGCACGAACTGGCGATAAAGTTGCAACATTAGTTGCAGGTTATAACGCAGGAGACACTACAAACGCAGCCAAGTATTTGACTACACAACCAAACGTTGATACAACAGTTGGTAAGAAGTATGTAGGTACTACAGCAACGCAAGCAACCTTGATAACAACCTAAAAATAAAGGAGATAATCTCCTATTTTTTCTTTTTATTTTTTATTATTTTATTCTAGTAAGACTTTTGTCTTTCACTATTAATACTGTTTTTGATAATAGTCAGTTCCATAATACGCAAAACTAAAGTTTTTAAATGACCCTTGTCTCTAATTTTAATGAGAAAAATAATCTTAAAAGAAAATTTAGAACGTAAAAGAAAACGCAATGTCACTCTAGCAAGTATTTTCTTATTTGCCATTCTTATTTTGAGTACAGTCGGTTTTGCTCTCTTTTCCGCAGATCAAAGCGCTCAACCACAAACCCCAACTAATTCTTCAGGTATTACTGATCTTGGAGGAGGTAGATGGGGAATCGCACTCGGAGATAAAAGTATAGTTCTAAGCAATAGTCTAGCAACAGTAAAAGATATTCCAGTAGAAATAAGTACAAATCTTATTTCTTATACTCAATCTCCAATCTATATTTCATCTAAAAATGATGCCATTGCCAGAGAAATAGCTAACGCTTTAAGTTCGTATGCAAATCGTATACAGAATGCTTGTTACGGTCAGTGCGAAGAAAATCTTCCAGAAAAGACTTGTTCAGACAACCTTATAGTCTGGGTAGATAAAACTGAAAATAAAGTATATCAAAAGGACAACTGTATTTTTATCGAGGGAGATATGCGTGCCGTAGATGCATTTATATATCACCTTTTAGGTTTTTCATAAGGATAAATCTTTCATTTTAAAATGGCTAAAAAAATATCACCAAAATCAAATAAAAAGAAGGTAGCAGAGAAGAGTACCAAAGTTACTGTTAAGAAACATATTAGTAAAGAACTATTTTGGATAATGGGTGTTATGATTATTCTACTTATCATCTTTGCAGTATTTTACTATATCTTTTATAGTTTTACACATTTTAATTACCAAGGATTAGCTTTTACTAAAGAAAAATATGGTCAAATACCTGTTTATCATTATTATTACTATTTTACGAACCCAAATGGACAGCTAGTGAAATATAATCTTTTTTTAAGAAACGATCCTAGAAAAAATACAATTCCTGTAAACGATACTATCAGTCTAATAGCTGGCAGAAGAACATTTGTAAGTGTTAATACTACAGGTTTAGATAAGTGTAATTCAAGCAGTATATCTGTAGCAACACTAGCTAAATTCCTTTTAGATAATGGAATTCCTGTAAGAGGAGCCTCACCAGATTATAAATTAGCAAATGAAAGTGGCATTATACATGCAACTTGCGAACTCTACCCTTCTAATGTAATAATTCTTTTAGAGGCAGGAAATCAAACACAAATAATAAAACAGAAGCCCAACTGTTATTCAATCACTATTTCAAATTGTGAAATAGAACAAGCTGTAGAAAAATTTGAAGTGCAATCTGTTCTAGATGCTAAAGCAAGAGAAAAAGGAAGGGAAAGCGGCATTTATGCACTAAACTCTACTCAATAATAATTTACCTAGTAGGTCTCTTAATCGCTCCAAATGGGTTTTATATCCTCTACTATAGTCAACGACATTAATATTTCCCTAGTT
>JAUSKH010000022.1 GCA_030647095.1 Nanobdellota archaeon
AATAAATCTGTTAATTCCCTTTGTTTTTGCTCATCTTAAACACTTCCTCTTTCAGAACCATAATCTGCCTCTCTAGATCTCTTATTAGTTCTTCATATTTTTTTAACTTTATGTTATATTCTGATTCAGATATTTTTCTGCTTTTAAAATAACTTTCTTGAATTTCTTTAATTAGTCTTTTAATTGCATTTTTTTGTATAATCAAATTATTTAACTTTATTCTCATCTTTAATTTTGTTAGTGTATTCCAGAAAACAAGCAATAAAAAGAAAAAAATGCCTCCAATAATTAAGATTCTTAGTCCGTTTTGGATAAAAAAATTCTTGACTGTTCTTGAAGTTGCCAGATAAACAGCGTTAACAGCTGTCTGGCTTGATTGTATTTCAGAAATTTTATCATATCCCTTTTTTATTAAAATTAAAGTATCTTCAAATCTTTCTTCCTGAAAAGAAAGAACCACTTGGTCATATTCATTCTGCATTTCAGAAAGATTAACTTCTTTTTTTGCATTTGCAAATGTTTCTTTAAATATTTTTAATTCGTCATTTGCTTCAATAGCTGTTTGTTTAATCGAACTAACATCTGATGCGTCTTTTATTATAAGCTTATAGTCTGCCTTGCTACTTTTTTCTTCCAATGTAATCTGTGCTGAATAAAGCTGCAATGCCTCTTGATACGATTCGTTTACTCTTTTTACCGAAATGTTTCTCTCAATCATTTCAAAAATATCTTTTTCCGCCTGATTTAATAACTCTTTAGCCTGAATTGAGTCATTACTAGCTTTAAATTCCGTTTTTATGGCGAGTGAACCTGTAATGAATGATAAGAACAAAAATCCAATTAATATGCTCAACACTCCAATTTTATAATTTGTGTTAGACCTCATTTTTCAGTATTGTCCATTATTACTCTTTTGGAATTTTTAAACTTATTCCAAGACCTTTCACAACTTTCTTAGCTTCAAGAGTTGCAAATTTTTCTTCAATTTCTGCTAATCGTTTATTAAAGCTTTCCATTTTCAGCTCAAATGTTCTTGTTTCCACTTTTTTATTCTTCATATAATCATACTGTAATTCTTTTATTAAATCTACAATCTTTTCTTTTTCAAGTTTAAGCCTTTTTGTTTTTGATGTAAATCTTAACATTTGTGCCCTTTTCGTTTCTAATTCAATCATTTCTTCTATAATCTTTGAAAGCTTCGAATTATATTCCTTTATAACCGTTTCATACTCGCCCATGCTCATCTTTTTCTCTTTAAAGCACTCGTTCTGTACAACTCTTATTAACTCATTAAGAATCTTTTCCTCTTCTTTTAATTCCTTAATTCTCTTTTTTATTCTTCTTAGTTTATTTAGATGAAAAGTCCCAAAAGAAAAAACAACTAAGAAAAACGCCCCAAAAGATATTTCTTTTGGATATTCTTTAAGATAATAACTTAATTTTCCAAATTCTCCTTTAACTTCCAACGCATAAGTTAGCTGGGAATCTTTTACTCTTTTATACGCCTGCTCAAATTCTTTTCTTTCTATTGAAAGCTTTGCAAGCTTTAATAATCTTGTAGACTCAGAAACATCGATCCCTTTTTCTTCAGCTGAATTAATCAAAAAATCTAGTTCACTTATTATTTTTTTAGAATCTAATGCATATTTAACCTGTGTATTTATAATATTATAATTATCTCTTACAACTTCAAGATTAAAATTATTTATTCCAGTTTCTGATTTATTTAATAACTCATTTAAATAATCAGAGGAAATATTTGCTTCATCTAATTGTCTAATTAAGTCTCTTGACTCATTTAACATTTGGTTAGCTTTGCCTATTGATAATTCATGTATCTCAAGAGTTATTTTTTTTGAATCAGTATAATCAGAAGAGCCTTTTTTTCCTTTCAAAGTAACCACTAATTCTTGCTTTCCTAATTCAATGTAAGTTGGAGAAGTTATGCTTAGCACGATAGTTACTTGACTTTTTGGACCTAAATCAGAGAGGGTTTTGGGATTAATGTCAATGTATTTTGCTATTTTTCCCGAAACTGAAAAAGTCAAATCTTTTAATGATTCATTATTATCCTTATTTTCAAATATAACCTTGACTTCATTCTGCTCTCCTCTTACTAACTGAAACTCTGCCGAAGTTGCTACTGCTACTGCCTGAGTAACTCCGCTACCTCCTCCACCGCCTCCGCTTCCCGATGAAGAAGCTGGAGCAGTTGATGGCACAGAACAATCAGGGTCAACACCTACACCGCAAGCAGAAACACACACACCATCTAAAGTATCATAACATAAAAATTGAATTGCAACTGTTTCATTCAAAATAGTATACCCTCCCGAGTTATTTATTAGAGAAAAATTTCCAGAATTATTTTTGTATCCATAAGAATATATTGTAAAATTAAATATTCCTTTTGGCATTGAGGCAAGATTAGAGCTTGTTAGTCCTATTGTAAGATTATTGTATTGCCTTGATGATCTATTTAAGAGCTCATAAAAATTTGTTTCATTTCCTTCTAAAATTCTTATAGATATTGCGGAAGGCAATGTCCAGTTAAAGCTGACATTATGAGCTGTTGTATTAATAGGATTAGAAGTAGCATAACCTAAATTTCTTACATAAGCTTTTAATGAAAAATTACTGAGAGTTAAATAAACGTAAGTTGTGGGATATTCCGCGATTTCTTGATAAAGTAAAGGGTTCGGAGGGGCAGTAATCAGAGTAGATAAAACGCTTGCCGTTTTGTTTCTTGTTATTGAATCATTTATTGAAGAAGTTATTGTTATTGAAGGTGTTTCTGTAAAAGGAGAAGTTACAGACGGGAAAGAAGCATTGATGCTGAAGGTTTGGTTGGAGGAGGCTGTTACTGTAATTGGACTTGTATATTGAAAATATCTATTGGTAGCAGAAGCCCAATTATTTGAATCTGAAGTAAGAATAGCATAGTTCTGACTAAATCCAGTGTAACCTATTGCAAAACTAATTGTGCAATTATTATTTGAATAAGCAATATCTCCAGTATTAATCAAAGTGACATTTCCTACAAACCTATCCTCATAAAACCCAACAACTTCTTCTAATGAAGAAGGAGAAACACCCCACGTACAATCCCAAGTTGAATTAAATGTTTGATTAGTAGAACTGTTTGAATTGCCCAAACTATCATTGGCTAATACATTATAAGTATAATTACGCTCGCTTCCAACAAGAGTTATATTTGCAGTATAAATACTTCCGGTAAGAAGGCTCATACTTTTATTATTCCAAGTAGTTCCATTATAATATTGTAAAATAACATTTGATACCGAAAAAACGCTTTCTGAAACACTAACATTAAATGTAATATTTTTATAAGGGTCAACATCATCGCCACCATTAGGAGAGAAGACGATATTTGAGATAGTTGGTGGCGTTGTATCAAGTATAATTCTTCTTGTGGCTGTAATATTTCTGTTACCTGCTAAATCAATAATCGTAACATTATAAGAATAATTTCCATCAATAAGACTTGTCCAATTTATCGTTCTCTGGCTATTTGTGAAAAGAGAACTATTTACTAAAGCAGTCGTATTATAAAGAGCAAAAGTAATATTAGCGTCATTAGTTTCTGTTACAGAAACATTCACATAAATGAAAGTTTGTGATAAGTTAGCTCCCCCTACAGCAGTTCCAGTACCATAATCAATAAAGGGTTTTGTTGTATCGATAGTAAGAGTATTATTTTTTATATTGTATACATTTCCTGCGCTATCAATTATTCCATAAAACCACTTATAGATGCCATCAACAAGACTAACAACTGTTCCAACAACAGTGTTAACAACCCCACCGCCTAAACTAGTCGTAGTTTGATTTACCAAATCATTTGTTGAATTGTAAATATTGAGGGTAGTATTTACGATTCCTAGATTATCACTAACATTCGCTGTAAAATTCTGACTTGAAGCGTTTGCATAAGTTCCATTAGAAGGAGAAGTCAAATTTCCACTCGGCAATGTAACATCAACTAAAAAGCTTCTTGTTGAAACATTATAATTTTTTGAAGCATCAGAACAATTTATTGTCCAGTTATGGCTTCCTTCTGTTAATACAGAAGCATTTAACAAAGTAGCTGTTCCGTTAATAACACTTTCATTATTATTCCGATAAATTGAATCAACATATAAACTGCAATTAAGCGAGGTTGATGTTTCATCTGTTGATGTGAAGTTGAAGTTGATATTTGTTAAAGATAAGTTAGCTCCAGAATAGGGGTAATTTAAAGTTACTGAAGGGGGAGTAACATCCAAAGCATCATAATTTATTGTAAAATTGTAAAGTTCAGGAGTATAAGAAACATTATCAGTAGAAAAGTCAAGTTTATATTGGAAATAAGAATTATTTGCAACATTCAAATTTTGCGGAGATGTCAGATTTGCTCCAAGATTTGTGAAGCTTTCTCCCAAACATGCAGCATCATTACAAGATTGAACTGATAGATTTAATCTTAATGCTCCTCTTTTATAGATATTTAGGACTTCAGAAGCAGACAAACTTCTGTTCCAGATTGCAACTTCATCGATTGAACCATTGAAATACGAACCAGTTGCATTCATGCCTACAGTATACCCCAATAAAGGATAGAAAGTTGGTGTTCCAACAACTCCATTTTTAAAATAATCTGAACCATTGTAAGCTATAAATTCCCAAGTATTTGTTGAAGTTGGTTTTATCCATAAACTACTTGAAGTTGAATTAGTTAGATAACGCACGATAACAATTCCACTTCCACCATTGCCAGATATTCCACCATTTTTAGTGCCTCCACCTCCTCCTCCTGAATTAACTGAACCGTTGTTCGCAACATTATTTGCATCACCTCCACCGCCCAACCCCCCCTGACCATATCCTGAACTATATGCTGCACCCCCACCTCCTCCGGCATAATAAACCGTATTTCCGCTTATTGAATATGCTGTTCCATTTCCACCATTACCAGCTTGATTGGAGGTTATGTAATTTTGTCCTGCTGTTCCTGCACCCCCACCGCCACCACCCGCATAATCTGGAGTACATCCCACATTATTACCTCCATTATGTCCCTGTCCAGAAACTCCTAATCCTCCACTCGTTTGACCATTACAATTAGCACCTGCACCTCCGCCCGAACCTCCATTAAGACCGTTTTCTACATTTATCCCTGCTCCACCTCCACCACCGACTGCTATTAATATACCGAAAGTAGAATTGCCTCCATTAGAACCACTTAAACCTGGATTTCCCATATTTGTGCTTCTTGCTCCTCCACTTCCAACAACTACATTTGTATTTCCTGAATTTATTGTATATGAAGTATTATAAATTAAACCTCCAGCACCACCTCCACCACCTCCGCCTCCGCCTCCTCCAGCAACAACTAAAACTTCTACATTCATATTTTTTGAAACATTAAAAGTTCCATTACTTGTAAAAGTATGAATAGTATAACCCCCTGAATAAGTAATTGCCCCTCCTGCAGCCAATCCACTAATATAATCTTCCACTCCATCAAAACTCATCGCACCATTTAATTTTCCAGAAGAATTCCAAACTGCTCCACCAACAACAGTTCCATTATTTTCATTACCTGAATAATCATAAACCTTTGTTGCATTTTCTCCAACAGAAGAATCATTGTTCAAATGCATTAGCAGAACATTTCCAGTCATGTTTGCTCCCCCTAATCCTGTTTCAACTGCCTGATTATTTGGAAGCTCCTGCTGATAATATCCTCCTTGTATCCAAGAAATATTATTCCACCTTGCTAAACCTCCATTGCCAAAAATTTGTGAAGTATAAGTTCCATTTAACCTTGAACTATTCAACTGTACAAATCCCGAAGCGTTATAAAAAGTAAAATTATAAGTTCCTGAATTAAAATTAGATTGAGAATTATCAATAAACGTTGAAGCATAAACTAAAGATATGATTAAAAAAACTATTATAATTGTTAATAAGATATTTACCTTTAATCCAAACATTTTATGTCGAGAATCTTCTTTATTTTTAGTTGATTCTCGAACATCCAAAAAACGCTTTGCATTTTTTTTATTTTTCATTTACGTTGTTTTTTATCATCATCTTCCTTTTTTAGCACGCGATTCACCTCTCAATAAATATTTGTAAAATGGAACGATATCCACGCCATTTATCTTACTCTCAAGATTATATGATATAATAATCTTATACTTTGGATTGAACTTTTCGCTGAATTTCTGCAAAGGTACAAGGTCTTTTTCTTTTATCTCTCCAGATTTTATTTCCATTCCTATAACTGGATTTTGTAAAACTAGATCTATTTCATTCTTGAATGTATCTCTCCAAAAAAATTCACCTTGTAATTGATTTATAATAAAAGTTTCAAAAACTTTCCCAAAAGATTCTTTTTTATCTATCAATCCAATAGGAAGCACAATTGGATAATACTTTTTCATTCCTTTTTGAGTTTTCCTTGTATTTCTTGAATAATTATATATCTTTCTTATAAGAAAAGCTTTCTCTAAATAACTTATATAAATTGATGCTGTTTGCCTAGAAATTCCTAAATCTCTCGCCAAATCATCAAAATTAATCAATTGCCCAGGATCATTTAGTATAATATTAAAGATTTGCTCGAGTAACGATGGGTCTCTAATAGAAACTATTTGAGGTATATCCTTATATAAAATCTTCTCAATAACATTTTCCTTAAGATATTTTTCACTTATCTCTTTGCTTTCATTAATAATCTCTGGAAAGCCATTAGAATAAAGGTAACTTCTCAAGTCCTTGAGAAGTTCTTCTTTATATAAGTTTAAGTTATCATATTTTTTTCCTTTAAACAATAAAAATTCTTTAAAACTAAGAGTTCTTATATTGAATTCATACATTCTTCCAGCGAGGCTTTCTCGTATATTCTTTCTCAGAAACAAAGATTCTGATCCAGATATTATAAATTTTATTCTAGGGTTCTCGTCATAAAACCGTTTTAGCTGCTCTTCCCAATGATCTACTTTCTGTATTTCATCAAACAAAAATAGATATTTTCCTTCTGATATTTTTTTATTCATAATTGACTCGTATGATTTAATCACTTCTAGCAACCTAACTTCTCTAAAATCATCAAATGAAAAATATACCACATTTCTCTTTCCAAACTCCTTTAAACTATCCAAAATTATTTTCTGCATAATTGTAGTTTTACCTGTTCTTCGTAATCCCACAAGCGCAAGAATCTGCCTTTTCTCGATAAATTCCTTTATATGCTCATATATTTCTCTATCTTTGAATTCTATTTCATACTCTTCCTTCCACCATTTATTACTTCTTTCCAAAGCTTCTGTTATTCTTTCATTCATATTCTTTATTGCTCCAAATGGGTTTAATACCCTGCAGCTTGCTGTGATTATTCTCGTTCGTTCCCATTTGGAGGCTTAAAGAATACCCCGCAGCTTGCTTCGATTGGATTCTTTATTTATGTTAGTTACAATTAACATCTATTTAAACTTTATGTTAGTTATATTTAACGTCATCCTCCAAGTCCGCCTAAAGCCACTGATGCAAGTACAGTTAGAGCAAAAATAGATACTAAAGCAGTCGCCAAATACAATAAAATACCTCTCCTTAAATTGCGCGCTAAATCATACTTCTCTTTCAAACTATCCTTACCAGAATCAACTGTAACCAAAGCACCAGTCAAAATAAATATTATTTCTATAATATATAACCCTATAGAAATCTGAATAAAGTAAGGAGGTACCATCATCTTTACATCAAATATACTAATAATAGAAGAAAACGATCCAAGCCCCGACATTGCCTGATCTCCAGCTGTAGCCTGCAAGAAATCTAATTTATTTAAAATAAATGTAATCATAGCTGACAACCCAACAACTATTCCAGAAAGCAATGGCGCTAAAAAGACCATGTTAGACTTCATATCA
The DNA here is from genome assembly GCA_030647095.1 of Nanobdellota archaeon. Taxonomy (GTDB): domain Archaea; phylum Nanobdellota; class Nanobdellia; order Pacearchaeales; family GW2011-AR1; genus UBA73. The sequence goes on from JAUSKH010000022.1 coordinate 7,938, forward strand.
GAAACAATCTCTGCTAACAAATCCCTCAATCTCTGATTAATCTTTTCTATATTCTTAACATACTCTGAAATAGAAATCAAAGACCTTGCAGCAACTTGCAATCCCTTCTTAACGCTCTCAATCAAAATCCTCATAGAAGTAGCAATTAATGCAGAAGGATAAGATATAAGTGCTCCTCTCCTCTTATCAAATATAGCATTCTCCAAAGACATTCCCCCTTGCTGTATATTTTGATTAACAAGAGAAAAGAAACTAGCAGTTACCTGCCCTTGCGTTGATTCAGCAACCCTTCCAAAGGCAATCTCAGCAGGCATTCCATCCCCTATTCTATTTCCCAGTTGAAATAAAGAATTAGTAAATTCCTGCTCTAATTTTTTACTCTGATCTCTAGACTTAATCAAATTTTTAGTTTTAGCTGAATAAGCAATTGAAAAGAAAAGGGCTATAGAAAGCGGAATAAATAAACTCAACAATACAGCCAAAGGACCAAACGGCCCAACGTTACTACCTTCCACAGGCTTAAAATCAAACATCATAGTATCACTCAAAGAACTAATACCAGTAAAAGAAAGTGAATAATCTTTTTGTAAACCTAAAAAGTTAGTGCCATTCTGTCCGCCTAAACCAATACCAGAAAAATCTATCTGAAATATAAAAGGCATAAGTCCAATTATCAAAAGCGGCAAAGCTACACATAAAGCAATAATCCACGGCTTCTTAGACTTGTAAGAAGAGTATTCTGGATTAAATTCGAGAGTAGAAGTCTCTCCATACCCTCCAGGTCTTTTCAATAATACTTCTGAAACAATATAGAATACAAAGAACGGAATAATAACATTAAAAATAATAAAAACGTGGGGCCATCTGAAAATTCCTCCTAAAAGAGTAGAAGCCAAAGGCAAAAGTGCCAGCCCTAAAGTAGGTAATATTATTCCCAACATGTAAATATTAGTTAAAGGACTTCTAATCTCTCTGCTGTATTTCAACATCTTTTCATAAACCCCATCTAGAATAACTTGTAAAGATCTTTCAAGAATTTCCACTCTCCTAGATTCAGAAGGCTCAAACAAAGAAGATTCTATTAAATGAAAAGCTTCGATAAATTCTGGCGCGCCATCTCTCCAATGCTCCAAATAACTTTCCAAAGATTGCTTAATAGTGGAGAATTTACCTATTTCCACATCATAAAGAATCTTCTTAAAATCAAGTGCCAATGGTCCTTCCAGATGTTGTGAAGTAAAAGAGAATGCTCTCTCTAAATTAGAAGTATGTTTCATATAAACAACTATATACAAAATAGCAGGCACCATTTCAGAAGAAGCTCTTAATCTCCAAGCATTAGCCAATCTTTGAGGCATACTATAAGTATAATAAAAAATAAACAGGCTTGCGATAATACCTAAAAAGACAAACAAAAATTGTATACTCCCATTAATCAAATAAATACCTACAGCAGTCAAAACCGTAGCAAAAAAAACAACAAGCATTGAAATTAAGGATAAAGTCAAAGCCTGACTTGCAGTTACATCCAAATAAGCAGTATCCAGATACTTTTGTATTCTTATTCTATCCTTCTCTGCAACTCTTACAGACAAAACATTTCCCAAAGATTTTGCCCATCTTTCATATTTAGAAAGTTCTGGTATCATTTCCTCTTTGAATTTAATATATTCTCTTGAAAATTCCTCTTTAGATACTCCTACATTTAAAGAATTGCTAGAATTCAGCTGAGATTCTAGCTTTCTAGTGTATTTATCCAAAACATCTGCTGCTGAAGGTTCACCTACCACTTTTGCCTCATTTTATTACTAATTTTTATTATTAATATTAATAAATCATATGTTATAAATTATAGCATAGGACTTGATAATTATCTGTATTTATGTCTCACGTTATATATGGTCTGTATTCTAACATTCTCGATAACTTTATTAATCGTCCTCCTTTAAATAAAACATGCTTAAAAAAAAGAGGGGGGACATAGCAATTAACATGCTAGTCTACATTATTATCGCACTCTTAGTCTTGGTGGTATTATTTCTAATATATTCAGTTCTAACAGGAAAAGCATCAAACGCGCTCTCCTATTTAAAAAACATCTTTAGATTTAAATGAATAATAAAATACTATATTCGCAAATAAAGAAAGCTCAAATGCAAACTAAAGTAATCTCTATAATCATAGCCATTTTTGTTATAGTCCTACTTGCTCTTGGTTGGTGGGCATTTAGCTCTGGATCTCTATCTTTTTTTAAGTTTATTCCTAACTTTAATGAAACATCGAAAAACGCAACGCAACTACAATTGCTTCGTTATGATCTTATTCAGGATCAATTATCTTCATATGACGGTACCAATTGGATACCAATAAAATCAGGACAATCCATAATTCTTGAAAAAAAAGAATTAAATGAAAATCAAATAACAACGGATATTATTACTAATTATTACTACAATCGTGCATCAAGAAAAATAGAAAAATTATCCTTATCCCCAAATCTCTGGCAAAAAATATATCTTCTAGCAGACACAAGATATCGTGCCTTTGGTATCTGCGCAATAATGATTTCCTCTTCAAGCAATAATTTTAACCCAGAAAACGATAGGGATAAAGCAATTTTGAACCTAATAGGTAACGATAATGTTCAGAATAAAGGAGACGTAATCTTAGAGCTTGTCCAAGCTAAAGATACCAATTGTTTCACAAAATCATATGGTGAATTCATAGTAAGTTCAGATAATAAAATAAAGCTAAGAAAAATAAAGCAGGATCTTTCAAGTCTAGAAGAAAGTACAACAGAAGTAACAGATCCAGATTTAAAATCGGCGCTTAATTCTCTTGTTTCCACCTGGCGCGATAGCATCCTTAAAAATCCTGTAACTATAAATTACAAGGACACAATAGATAACACACAAAAACAGATATCTGCTTGTGTAGAAAAACGTGGCGTATCTAATCTTGTCATAGACCTCTCAAAGCCAGTAGAACAAACCAAAACATGTTAAACAAAAAAGCAATGATAGACCAAGGCATACAATCTTTAATACTCTGGATAATATTCATTATCATTGCAATAGCCGCAATCAGTTTCATCTTAGTAAAAACATTCGGTTAGAGCATAATCGTTATATGGTAAATTGTATAATTAGAAAAATATCTAGCAATTTACCTTTAGAGATTTGCAGCGAATGCAAATCTCTATAAACTATCTATGGTTAAAAAATCAATGAACAAGCAAAAAAGAGGAGAAGCTACAATGACTTTTTACATTATAACAATTATACTAGCGATTGCAGGAGTTCTGGCAGCACTATGGTTTCTTTATATTCTTCCCCTCAAACAAACTTCAGAAAATGAAATCTGTCACTTTTCTGTTATAAACCGCGCAACCGCTCCAGAAGCAGCTAATAATTACATTCCATTAAAATGTACAACAGGAAAAATCTGCTTTACTACAGAAGGTTCCAAAGGAAGATGCACTGAATTTATAGGAGAAAAAGATGTCTCTCTAATAAACCTCCCCTCTGACAACAAAAAAGCAGCAAGTATTATTGAAGGAGCTACAGCAAGTGCAATGTATGACTGCTGGTCAAATCTTGGGGAAGGAAAATTGAGTCTTTTTTCCGGAGGCGTGGAAAAACAGCTAAACCTAGAGCCACAAGATTTATCATGCGTGATTTGCTCAAGAATCGCTTATAATATTCCAGATGAGAAAAGAAAAGAAGAGCTACTACAAAAAGAAGTTGATTTAAAAGAATATATGAGGACTACAAAAGTACCTACAAAAGAAATAACCTACCTTAATGCATTCACAGATAAAGAAGTAAACTCGTATCCTATAGTCCCTGGCAAAGAAGAATCTATAAAAAAAGATAATATAGAAATGCTAACTTCTTCTAATAATCAATTAAGCATAGTGTTTACACAAATCAAACCAGACTCGTACACTGACGCCCTAGATAAATTAGGAAAAACTGGAGCCGCAGTAGCAGGCGCGACATTCTTCTCTCCAGTAGGAAGTATAGCTGGAGCCGCAGGACTCCCTGGAGTTGTAGTCGCAGGTATAGGTGCTGGTGGAGTAACTATTTATTCAATGTTAAATGTATACGAAGGGCAAGTTGCAGCAGCAGGTTATTGCGGTGATTTTATATCAACATATGACAAAGCAAAACAAGGTTGCTCAGCAGTTCAGGTTGTACCTTATGATTTCCAAACCCTAAACAGGATATGCAAACGTATTGAAGGTAATCCATGATATTCTCGAAGAATAAAAAAGGAGACCTTATAAACAATGTACTAGAAACAATAGTTGCAGTCGCAGGGATAATAATACTTTTAACAGCCGTCGGCTACTTCGGTTATAAATTTCTCAATCTTAGTTCGTCACAAGCTTCTGAAAATGCAAAAAAAACTATAGATACCTTACAAGAAAAACTAAATGCACTACATGAAGGGGAAAATACAACAGCATTAGTACAAAAAATAGAAGGTTCCTGGTACCTTGTGTCTTGGAGCAAAGATGAACAAAATAGTCCAGACAAATGTCATTTTGATGCTTGTTTATGTATCTGCCCCAGAACAACAGCACAAAGCTGTAATTCAAAGGATGGTTTCTGTAGAATACTCCCTATAAAAACTATATCTTCAGAATCAAAGGTTATCACATATGAAACTCAAGTTAGAGGAACAATAGGTGGATTTGAATCAGCTGGAGAAAAACAAGTAACAACATCCACAAATTATATTAATCTTGGCGTAGAAAAAAATAAGCCTGCTCTTATTGAGATTACTTTAGAAAAAAATAAAGAAAGCTATAAGCTAACCTCTTTCACAGACTCTCAACAAACAAAATGAACAAACAGGCATCACTAAACGAGATAATTATGCAGACCACAATTTATATTATCTTAGTAGTCATATTTTTTATAGGTGCTTTTCTTTTTATCAGCTCTCAAATGAATGGAGCGGCAGTTTGGGAAGATTATTATTCAAAAGAGATATCAACAATTATCAATGCAGCCCAGCCAGGAGATACAGTTAAATTAGACGTATACAAAGCAACGGAAATAGCAAAAAAGAATAACATTCCCAGTTTCAGTGAAATATTCACATTTGATAATGCAAAAAACAAAGTCTGTGTTAAGCTTTCACTAGGAAGAAAAACCTGCTATTCTTTCTTTAATGATGTTGATATTAAAGACCCTGAAATAAAACTAGGCCAGTTTAAAGAAGATGGCTCTCCTATCAACATACTAAATTTTGCACTAACAGAATCGCAAAGACAAACAACACAGGAGATAAAAAATGAATAGAAAAGCAGAACTAGGAAATCAATTAATGATAATCCCTTTTGTCTTCCTTCTCATTATAATAGGGGGAGGTCTTTTTGCAGGTAGTGCAATATACTTCGGCAAGCCGTTAAATACACAACAAACAGATGCTACCCTCTTAAATTACAAATTAACCAAATGCATAAAGCAACAACCATTTGATTGGCAAGCCGGTCAAGACATTCTAGATAAAGAAATATACAAAAAATGCCAGCTCGACGAGTCAGTAATAAAAGAAAACTTTCTCATACTTATAAAAATAGATGATGAAATAAAATATACCTGGCGTGGTGATGAGACAAAATGCGCCCTGTCTGATATTACTAATGAGAATTATCCAAAATGTGCAACATCTGATTTTATTAAAAAATTAGATGGTTCTGAAGCTAAGATTACTCTAATCACAGGAAGCTATCAAAAATCAAAAAAGGAGTTGACATGATAAGACAAAAACGTGCACAATTAGGAAAAATAATAACAACTTTTCCTGTAGCGATTATAATAATACTCATAATGGCTGTATTCATTGTAAGCGCTTCCCTTATTTCTCTATTCAATATACCCTTACTGCCGACAACAATAACCCTTGGTGAAAATTCACTTCTACTGCAAAAAGTCTCCGTAGCAAATCAAAAAAGTGTCTCTCAGGAAACTCTTGTAATAGATGCTGTAAAGCAAAGGATAGAAAATAAAATGGCTGGTCAGGAGCTTGGAGAATCCCTACTTCCTTTAATAACAAAAGAAGATGAATGTGCAATTATACTAACAGATGAAAATGCAGCTGCAGCATACTACAAAAATGGAAAAGCCTATGCTTTATACTATCCAACGTTCTCACAATTAAAAAATGCTCTGGAAACTTTCAGTTTAATGATAAATCCTAACACAAACCCTCGTACAGAAAGATTCACTATTAATGTTAATGGTAAGGACCACGATATACTGGCTTACAAAGGAGACTGTAAACATGAATAGAAAAGGAGACATTTCTCTCATCCTACTCGTCTTAGTAGCAATAGTGCTATCGGTAACTGCCCTTTTCTCATTCGCAAGTTTCTCCAATTCATTTAAAGGTGACTCAAAAGATAGAACATCAATTATAACAAACCTCATATTTTCAGAAAACTACGGAAAAGAAAATCTCAAATTCTTAGCTCAACAAAGCATTGTTTGTTCAACACCTCCAGAAATCTGCTCCCTGCCAGATGTAAAATCACGCTTACAGACGTTTGCACAAAACAAAGCAGATGTTTACGAAGGGGCAAAACCCATCTTCGGAAAGGTTATCAGAGGGGAATTTGACTTCCAGTCAATGAATAGCATATACAAACTAGAAATAAAAGATATTTCTCTCGATGCTAAAGCAGGCTCTAACGAAATCTCCCGGCAATTAACAATTTGCATGCAATTCAATAATAAAGGGGAATATATTGCAGATTGCTAACTCAAAACATTTATAAATATAAACTCTTTAACTAACCCATGTACAAAAAGAGGATAAACAGAAAAGCACAAGATTTATCTGTAGGAACACTCATTCTCATAGTTTTAGGCATTATAGTTCTAGTACTCTTGATACTAGGTTTCAGTCTCGGCTGGAGCAATCTCTGGTCAAAAATTAATATTTTTCAGGGAGGTGGAGATTTAGAAAGTGTAATCTCTGCTTGTACTATAGCTGCTTCCTCAAACCAGCAATTTAGTTATTGCCAAGACTTCAAAAAAGTAAAGGTGGACAGTACAACCCAGTATGTAAACTGTCAGGATTCCCGCCTAAAATTAGATAAAACTCTTGATTGTCCATCAGGATATGAAACAGCTTCAGCATCATCAGCCAATTATTGTAATACTCTAAGAGGAAGCCAACAATTCACAACTGCTATTCTTGTAAATAATATTAATTGTAATCCTTATAATACTCTTGACTGTGCAGACAGCCAAGTTAATGGGATGATAATTAGTACAGACACAAAAAATGCAGATCTTGGTAAAAGATATACTGATTGTATGGGTGCTGTTAGTGTAAAGAAATTAACAGATACAAATGCCGTAAGAACCAGAACAATAATTACAAAAGACGCAGATGGTAAAAAACTAGATGCAAGTGGTAATCTATACATCTGCTGCGTAGCTCCAACACAAACTCCCTAAAAATTCTAATGAACTCCAAAGCATTTGAACTAGCTATTTCAGCCCTTGTTGTTATTATCCTAGGCATTCTAGTTCTAATCGCCCTTGCGTTCTCGCTTACTAATGGCTTCAAATCATTCAAATCAACCTCTCAACCCTATTTTGACACAACAGAAAGCACATCATTAAAACAAGCCTGCCAACTCGCCTGTGACAACCAAGATTCATTAACATTCTGCTGTAAAAACTACACTCTAGAAAAACAAGAGACAAAATGCTCTGATAAAAGATTAGGAATAAACTGTAATTTAAACTGTGAAATTTTCAACTGCAGCATCAATCAATAAATATTATAAACCTCTTTTTCATATAATATTCATGGACTACGGAATTCCAGACAAAAGAAAAAGCAAGAACGATAGACGCGCTAAATCACGTTATAATAAATTCAAGCGCGGAGGTAGTCAGCGCTCCACGAACATCCAATTAAGCAACAAAAAGTCTTAATTCAAAGATAAACTAACTCTCAAAGACCTATCAACTTGATGCATTATAAGATTATCAAGTGAGCTTATCCGTTTTATTATTCTTGATTTATCTATTGTTTTTATTTGATTAAACAAGATAGTAGAATCACGGCTTAATTTTGAATCCCCTTTCTTTATTAATACATTTGTAGGATATTCCTTTTTGAATAATTTGGAGGTTATAGGAGCAGCAATTGTAGTTGGAGAATATTTATTAAAAATGTCGTTTTGTATAATTAGCGAAGGTCTAATTCCTCCTTGCTCACTTCCCCTAACAGGTTCAAAATTTACAAGGACTATGTCTCCTCTCTTTATGTCCATTTTAATTATCTTTCCATTCCCAATCAAAATCTTCTTCAATTGCTTCAAATTCCTTAGTTATCTTTAGACTTTCTTCAGCAGTTTCTTTAGCTCCTTCTATCATTAATTCGATATGATTTCTATTTTGCTCATCTATTTGATTAATCATTTTAACAATTATGTCTTCATAAGTCTCTTTATTAGTTTTCAATCTATCAAGAGCTTTTTTTACATTTTCATTAAGCTGAATTGTTGTAATCATATCTCTATAGAATATCTATAGTTTATATATTTTTTGATTGCTCGAAATGGGTCTTATACCCCGTAGCTTGCTGCGAGTTTTCGTCGTTCCCATTTGGAGGCTTAAAGAATACCCTGCAGCTTGCTACGATTGGGATTCTTTATTTTACGACCTTGCTTGTCTAGGTTTTACGCCCCACGAAGAATAGAACCTTAGGCTAATGTTCTCCCGCTAAATTTAGAATTTTTATCGACGCTGACTAAAAAGCATTAAAAAAGTTGGGTGTTAAAAATAGATAGAGTTAAACTCTGCAAAAATGGGCAGTTAAGTGCTCCCCTGACCTGAATTTTTATCTAGTTATAATCATGCCTTCTAATTCTTCAAGCATTTTTTTCACTTTAGGTTGTTCAAAATGTTTTCTTGCTGGTTCGAGAAGTTTTATGAGCTCTTCTGCAACTGCATTTTTTAAATCCATAGGATGAAGCTTTTTATCTTTAAAGTCTCTTTCAACATTTTCGTAAGAATTGTAAGTTATATCTCCACCAAATTTTTCATCTCTTTTTACTTCTAACTTTGCCTTATCGTTTCTAAAGATTAAGAATTTTGTCCAGTCAAGTATTGGATTAAACTCAATTTCTCCTTCAAGACAAAAAGCTTGTTTTATCTTTCTTCTTATTTCATCTGGAGAATCATGAATAAATATACAAGTATCTGGTTTAGATTTACTCATTTTTAATGATGACCATAATTCTTGTAAGTTTTCTTTTGAAACTGGCCAAGTTGTAGGTTTTCCTAATCCTAATATAAGATGATGATGAACTGCAACGGGTTTTGTTGGTTTACCATTTTTATCAAGAAGAGGTTTTGTTTTTAACTTTAGCGCAACTTCTCTAGCTATAACTTGTGCTTTTCTTTGGTCTAGTCCTGCATGAGGTAAATTAATGCCTTGAATAAATATATCTGCAATTTGCATTGGAGGATAAACTAATTTAGCAAAATCTACAGATTCACCTTCTTTTCTTCCCATAATTGTAATACTTCTCATCATTCTTGCTAAAGTAGTATTTTTACTAATATCAATCATTGTTGACCAATAATCATCATTGTTATGATATAAATCAGAACCTAAGACAAATTTTATTTTTTCGGGGTCTCCTCCAAAACATTTTAAACTTGCTTTCAAACCTTCTTTAAAATATCCTCCAGCAATTTTTTTTATTTTCTCTCTATCTCCGCCAAGCTTATCATTAATCCAGCTATGCCAATCTGCAAGAAAAATTGAACAATCAATGCCCGCATCCATAAAATCTTTTACTTTTGACATACACATTAATCCAGTTCCTAAATGTATTTTTCCAGAGATTTCGAAACCAATATAGTGCTTAATTTTAGTTCCACTTTCTAAAAGTAGTTTTAAATCTTCATCAGTCATTATTTCTTCTGTATTCTTTTTAATTAAGTTGAACTTTGTCTCATTATCCATTAATAACTAATAAAATCTGCATTTATAAAATTGTGGTTAGGTGCTCCCCCAAAACTACCTCCTTTTTCATAAAATTATGTTGTTAACGCTCCCCAAAACACACAGTTAAGTGCTCCCCAGACTTCAGCGTCGATAAGACTTTGGAGACTTGAACCTAAGGTTTGATTACCCCACGAGTTCTGTGTAATACTTTTTATTACACATTTTGATACAAGAAATATGATAAGATTTGTAACATCAATTTTTTCTGAAGAAGTTAATTGTTAAGAATTTATATAGGAGATAATCATTAGTTATTTTCAGTCTTGTCTTTAAGATTTCACCAGGGAGCAGTAGTCTATTTTCGGGCAGGAGATAGTATATATTGCATTAGCCTCGGTTTCCCACA
>JAUSKH010000033.1 GCA_030647095.1 Nanobdellota archaeon
GTAAAAAAAGCAAAAGTTCTGGTTGCAGGAGCTGGAGCAATAGGGAATTATGCGGCTCTTAATCTTGCTTTGTCAGGATTTATGAGAATAGATATTTTGGATTTTGACAGCGTTGCTTATCATAATTTATCAAGGCAGATACTTCTTTATGGAAAGGTTGGGGAGAACAAGGCAGAAGTTCTTTCTGAGAGGATTAGAGAAATAAGCGGTTGTAAATCTAAGCATCATAATTTAAAGCTGAGCTCTTCTTCAAGAGGTTTTCTTGAAAAGAGTAATTATGACTTAATTATGGGGTGTTTTGATAATGAGATGGCGAGGTATGAATTGAGCAATCTTGCCTTGGAGCTTGAAATACCTTATATTGATGGAGGAGTTTCTCCTTTATCTGGAAATCTTTCAGTTTATTATCCGGGAAAAACAGCTTGTATGAAGTGTAAAAAGAGTTTAAAACCGACCGAGGTTAAAGTGAGCTGTCAAGATGCTCCAAACCCTAGTGTTGTTATTCCCAATATAATCATTGGAAGCATGATGGCTGGAGAGGCGCATCACGCAGTGAGTGGGAGACCCCTGGAAAGAAGATTGGTTTTTGATTCTGAATATGAGAAAAGAATATACGTTACTTCTGATTCTGTATCAATGGATGATTGTTCTTGCGGGAGGAGAAATGGAAATAGATAATACTGAGTTGAATGGCTTTATGAAAGCTGAAGAAGAGTTTTATAATCGTGTAGATGGATATACTTCTGAACAGATAGAACAGCATAGAAGATTTTTTACTATTGAAGAAAGAATGGCTTTGCTTGTTCCTTCTAATAGAAGAACTGAAGACCAAAATAAATTTTATAATGATGCCTGGAAGAAAGTTTTTACCGCACAGGAGACGGATCCTGTTTATCAAGAAAGCAAGGACAAAAAAGTTTTAGCAATTATGAGGCATGTGTATGGCAATGTGCTTCGAGAAGTTCTGCAAGGAAAATCTGATGAATACCCTGAATTTAGGGAAGTAAAAATAACTAAAGAGGCCTATGATAAGGCAAATGCCATTGCTAAAAGAGTAGTTGAAGTGTCAAATTCTCCAAATGAGATTTATTTTTATATGCTAAATGAGAAAAAGAATGATGATGTCAAGATAACTGATGTTTATGTTCCTCATCAGAGAGTTGATCCAAGTTTTTGCAAGACTGTACTAGGATCGGGGCTTCTTGCAGATGAAAAAAGAATTTATGAGGAAGGGAAAAAATTATCTGCTTGGGGCCACTCTCATGGACATTATGGAGTTTTTCATTCTCCTATGGATGCAGAAAATTTTGAGAATGTTCCTGGAATGTATGGAACAAAGAGAATTGTGCGTTTATCATGTTTTTCTGGAAGCCCGCCGGCTGAATTTGAAGTCAATGTTATGCCCAGCTTAGTTTTTAATGCAAGAGGTGACAGGCCATTTGTGGAGATAGTGAGCGAGTATCATGATTTTAGAGGATATAACTATCAAATTGAAAGAAATAAAAAACCGCTATTGGAAATATTAAATGAAGCAAATAATGTTTCTATCAATATTGATGAAATTGATAGGTCTATCTGGGAGAGAGTTCAGCCTCATACAGGATTTAGACGCGATTTTGAGATGAGGATGAGAAGTGCTCTTGAAAGAGCAGTAGAGCAGAAAGTAGAAACTTCTGATCTTGAAATTACTGAACAATCTGATGAAGTCAAAGAAGGTTTTATACGCTTGAGTACTAGGGAATATCTTGAATTGCTTAAAGGACATTACAGATTAACTTATAGGGTTCAGAATTTGGAGTCAAGGATGAAGAATCTTGAGGATAGGTTAGGATAATTATGGTACTGAATAAGTCTGGAGTTTAAGATGATGGAAATTTCTAGAACGCTTAAAGATTCAAGAAAGGTTGAGGGGAGAGTCACAAACGATCATACACTTGATGAGTTATTAATCCAATCGTACTGGCTGAATAATCTAGATGAGGCAAAAATTCAAAGATTAAAGCAGGCAAGTTTTTCAGAAGAAGAAATAATTATTATAGACTATTTATCAGGATTTTCACAGGAGGAGATAGTTAATAATTTCGGAAGAGAGGAAGATAAGCTGAAATACTTAAGCGGTGTTTATTTAAGCTCTAAAAATGAGAGAGTGGAATCTAGGGAGCAGTATCCTTTAACTCCTCAAAAACTAATGGCTGGAGAGGTTTTCTTCTCTCTCTTAAAAAATGATATTGCAAAGGGAATTATAGGAGAAGCTATATCTAGAGAGGAGTGCAAAGAAGTATTATTTCTTGATTATTTAGTAAGAGCGTTGTCTCCAAGAAGAAAGAGCAAACTAATGGAATCTATGAAAATTAAAGAGAAACTTAAGAAATCTGCTGTTCTTTATGTAATGCAGAAAGGATCTGAGAGGATTAGTGAATTAAATTCTGGTTTAGAAGGATTTTTAAGTAGCTTAAAATCAAATACGGAGATTAGTGTAAGAGATATAACAAGATATAGAGATTTATCTGTCAATTCTCCCCCAGATATAGATAGCGGGCTTGATGAAGAGTCTGCAGAGCTTTTGGCAAAGAG
>JAUSKH010000040.1 GCA_030647095.1 Nanobdellota archaeon
CTGCTAAGCCAAAGCCTGTTGCAATGCCTATACCATGGCCAAGAGAGCCAGTTACGCATTCTACTCCTGGAATACTATTATCTGCATACTGCCTTAATATTCCATCACGACGAGTAAATTTGGCCAGCTCTTCTTTTGGAAAGAAACCTAAATCTGCTAGTATGGGATAAGCAGCCATTGCTCCGTGCCCTTTGCTTATTATCAGCCTATCTCTATTTGGATTATCAATATTAACTGAATCATATTTAAGAAATCCCCTATAAAATAAAGTAACTAATGTCTCTACCATGGAAAAAGAAGAAGGGGTGTGGCCTTTTTTCTTTGACATAGACATGTCAAAAATCTCTTTTCTTAGCCATCTTGATTTTTCCTCTAATTCCCCTTGATCATTTATTATGCTATTCATATGTAGTTTTATGTATAAAGTGCTTATTTAAATATTTATATTGTAAAGTATTTAGTTTTATTTTTGAATTATCTTTTGAATTTGCAAAATTTTATATATGTGTAAAGTTGGACTTATTTATGATTATAAGTGCTGATGATTTACAGAGAATAAGAGAAAAGCATATAGGACAGAAAATAGTATACTGCTCAGGAAGCTTTGATTTAGTGCATGCTGGACATATTTTATTTTTTGAAGATTGTAAAAAGTATGGAGATATACTTGTTGTAAGTGTTGGTAAGGACAGTTCAATAAGAAAGAATAAGGGTGAAGGCAGACCCATACTGAATGAACGTGTTAGATTAAAGACTATAGATTCTTTGAAACCTGTTGATTATGCTTTTATCAATCCTGTTTCAGTAGAAGGAAAGCAATTGAATACCCTAGAGCTTGCATTGGATAATCTAAAGCCAGATTTTTATATTATTAATGAGGATGCATTTGATACTAAAACAAGAATAGAACTTGCAAAGAAGTTTGGAGTTGAATTAGTAATATTGAATAGAAACTGTCCTCCAGAATTTGAAAATATCTCTGCAACAAAAATCATTGAAAAAATAAAGAATCTGCCTGATAAAATTAAATCATCTATGAAAAAAGCAATATTTTTGGATAGGGATGGAGTTATTAATGATGATGAAAAAGATGAATTTATTTATAAAAAAGATGATATTTTTGTAAGAACTTCTTCTAAAGAATCTTTAAGAAAAATGAAAGATAAAGGATATTTGCTTATTTGCATAACTAACCAGCCTTTAATTGCGAGAGGATTAGCAAGCGAGAAGGAAGTGGAAGAGATTAATAATCTTATAAACCAAAAAATTGGAAATTTGATAGATCGTTTTTATATATGTCCCCACCACCCTGAAATGCATCCGGATGTGCCTGAACATGCTAAAAAATACAGAATAGTGTGTAATTGCAGAAAACCTTCTCCCGGAATGCTAATAACTGCAGCAAAAGATTTTGATATTGACTTGAAAAAAAGTTGGATGATAGGGGATATGATAACAGATATTATAGCTGGGAAATCAACTGGATGCAAGACAATTTTAATTAAATCAAAAAGTAATAGCAGACTAATAAAATCAGCAATGCCATTTGATATAAATACAAAACCAGATTTCTATGCTGATAATTTATCTGATGCAATAAAATTATTAGATATTAGTGCTTAGATATATAATCCATACATCTTTCTACATTATTTTGAATTGTATCTTCTGATGTGTTTAACAATAAATGCTCATAGTTTTTCAATTCTGCAGGAATCATTGGCTGTTCCTCTGTGACGAACTTGTGAAATAATTCTCTTGATGAGGTTCTTTTAAACTCTACTCTTTTTGACGCAAATGGATCTGATTTTGCTCTCTCAATAATTCGATTATACATGTCCTCTTCATTTGCTGTAAAGTGAATCAAGTGCTTTGAATAACCACTTAAAATATCATAATCCATAAACTTTCTTAATGTCCCATCCTGAATCTGTCTTGCAGTAATGCAATCAAAGATAACTGCTTTCTCCAAAGCCAAATTAGTCTTTGCTATTTGTGCCTGAACTAAATAAGACTGGTCTCTTATATGTCTTCTATAAAAAGCATTATTTGGATTAACTCTTAACATATTGCCAAAAGGAGTATCTAATTGCTCAATATCGACAGAATCATTATTTACATAATCCTTAAAATCAGGTAGTTCTGGCGTTCTTGTATCAGCTACATGCAAGTTGGCTTGATTAATATCGTCTCTATCAATATAGAAAACATTATCTATTCTTCTTGCTAGCTCTTTCATTGTTGACGTCTTGCCTGATGCAGCTATACCTGAGGAAAATATTATACATGGATTTAATCTCATAAAAAATTGTAAATTAGAGGATATATAAATATTATCTTCTTGCTAATTGTATAAGAAGCACGATATGCCTGTCACAAACCACTTCCTTCAGGACATGGTGACGTATCGTGTTTTTGATTTTAACTACGCAAATATTTAAATAATCAACATCACCTTTAAAAAATAGGAATAAAATGACAAAAAGCTTAGATTATTTGCTTGTGAATCCTTCAACAGGTGGAGTTTATCATAAAGAACAGGAAAAAAGCAATTATCCTGGAATTGAACCGCCTTATTTGGCAGCTTTGACTGCAACAGTTGTTAGAGATGCGGGATATAATCCTGAAATTCTTGATGCTAATGCGGATGGCTTGTCTGCTGAAGATGCTGCAAAAAAGGTTTATGAATTGAAACCAAAATATACTCATGTTGTAGTTCATGGAAATCAACCATCTGCTTCTTCGCAACTTATGGGTTGGGTAAACTCTTTTTCAAGAAATATAAAAGAAGGTGGAACAGATACGAAAATTATTTTAACTGGAACTCATCCAGCTGCTTTGCCTGAAATGACCTTAAAAGAATCTTCAATAGATTTTGTCGGAGGAGGAGAGGGATTTTTTACTGCTCTTGATCTTTTATCTGGAAAAGATTTGAAAGGTGTTCAGGGTCTTTGGTATAAAGAAGGTAAAAACGTATTACGTGGACCGCTTGAAAAAAGAATGAATCCTGAAGAAATGAGTAAAGTTCTTAGACAAGGAGCATGGGACTTGCTTCCAATGGATAAGTATAGAGCCCATGACTGGCATTGTTTAGATACTCCAGATGAAAGACAGCCTTATGCATCTATGTACTCTGGTTTTGGATGTGGTTTTGCTTGTGCTTTTTGTTGTATTAATGCTCCATTTACTGAGCAGGGAACTGTCAAATCAAAAATAAGGAATAGGGATTCAAAAATTGTTGTTGATGAAATTCAATTATTAAGAGAGAAGTATGGAATAAAAAATCTAAAATTTATTGATGAAATGTTTGTTTTTGACAGAAGCCATTATCTGGGTATTGCAAATGGATTAATAGAAAGAGGTTTAAATGATGGTTTAAATATTTGGGCTTATGCAAGGGTTGATACTGTAAAAGAAGGGCATCTTGAGACTTTGAGAAAGGCCGGATTTAATTGGCTTGTGCTTGGTATAGAATCTGGTAGTAAACATGTAAGAGATGGAGTTGAAAAAGGAAGATTTGGTGGAACAGATATTATGAAAACTGTAAGAAGTGTACAAAATGCAGGTATAAGGGTTCTAGGAAATTATATCTTTGGATTGCCTGATGATACGATGGAAAGTATGCAAGCAACTCTTGATTTAGCAACAGAGCTGAATTGTGAAAGGCCTAATTTTTATTCTGCAATGGCATATCCTGGATCTGAATTACATAGGCTTGCTGTGCAAAGAAAATTGCCTCTTCCTCCGGGTTATGATCCTAAAAGGCCTCTTCTTCCTGAAGAGGAAGGTGGTCCTGGATGGATAGGTTATTCTCAACATGCATTTGAAACTTATAACTTACCTACTGCGCATCTGCATTCTGAACAGGTTCTTGCTTTCAGAGATAAGTCATTATCATATTATACCAGTGAGCCCTATGCTGGTATGGTTGAGAGAAAATTTGGTCCAAAAGTGAGAGAAATGTTCTGTGAAGTCAATGCAAAGGTTCCGAAACGTAAGATACTTGGTCATACAAAATAGTAATTGTCTAAGATTTACATTAAGAGTGGTGTAATTATAAAGTACAACAAGATTTATAAAAGATATTAATTGATTTAAGTTATGAAGAGAATTAAGTTTGGAGATGTTAGATTAAGTAAAAATGCAGAAGATAATTTATTAACTGCTGTAAAGAATAATTGGATAACTTCAGGACCTTTTGTTAAAGAATTTGAGAAAAAATGGGGTGAATTGTTTGATTATAAATATAACATAATGGTTAATTCTGGAACTGGCGCAGATATTGTAGCTTGCAAATCTTTATTTGATTTAAATGCAAAGAGAAGTCTTAATTTATCTGATAATGAAATTATTGCTCCTGCTTTAGCTTTTGTAGCTGTTGGAACTGCAATTGTTGATGCAGGTTTTAAACCTGTCTTTGTAGATATTAAAAGAGAAACTTTGAATATTGATCCAGATAAAATAGAAGATAAAATAACTCCTAAAACTAGAGCAATTTTAGCAGTACATACTATGGGAAGACCTTGTGAAATGGATAAAATAATGGAAATTGCTAGAAAACATAATTTATATGTAATTGAAGATTCTTGCGAAGCTCATGGTGCCAAATATAAAGGTAAATTTATTGGTAATTGGGGAGATATGGCTACGTTTAGTTTCTACAGTGCGCATTTAATTTGTTCTGGAGAGGGAGGAGTAGTTTCTACAAATAATGAAAGGATTGCATACTTCTTGGCTTCGATAAAAAATCATGGAAGGAAACCAAACGATATCTATTTTCAACATGATAGAATAGGTGGAAATTATAAAATGAATGATATGGAAGCAGCTATTGGTGTTGCTGCTATTCAAGACTTTTGGGAAACTTTTAGAATAAGACGAGAAAATGTTAATTATTTAATAGAAAAAACTAAAGATCTTCAAAAATATGCCTACTTTAATTTAGAAGATGCTGGAAATGAAAATTGTGGACACGCATTTAGTGTAACTTTGAAAGATCCTAAATATAATCTATCAAAGTTATATTCTTTCCTTGAACAAAATGGAATAGAATGTAAAAGAAATTTTGGTAGTATGCCTACACAACATAAAGCATTTGAATTTTTAGGCCATAAATTAGGAGAATTTCCTGAATCAGAATATGTTGGAGATAATGGACTACATTTTGGTATTCATAGATATTTGAGTAGAGATGATTTAGACTATGCTTCTGAAAAGTTGCATGAATATTTTAATAACATATAGCAGTTCCAATGAGAAAGAAGAGAATTTAGATGTTACTTTGAAAAAGTAATAAAACTAAAGGTTTAAATACTAAACTTTAGAAGATTAAAATATGGAAATTAGTGATAAATTTATAGATATCGTAGAAGTTAAAGAAGCCCATTGTGAAGCAGACGCTAATAAACTTTTGAAAGAAGGATTTAGGCTATTGAAAGCGCCTGAAAAAAAATTGATTTCTTATAATGATCCTCAAGCTGGTCCAATCAAATATCAAGTAACATCATATTTTCTTGGAAAACCAACAGAGGAGATTAGTTCAATTATTAGGCTTCTTGAATATTAGACTTCTTGAATCCTCAGATACTATACATGCGACAATTCTTTATTATTATCGAAACTATCTTTGTACCAATTGAATGTTTTCTTCAAACCTTCAATAATATCAATGTTTGGCTTCCATCCAAGAGAGTATATCTTACTTGAATCAATTAACTTCTTATTTATTCCATCTGGTTTAGAGATATCTTGCACCATTTTACCTTTAAATCCTATAATTTCTTTAATCATTTCTGCTATTTCCTTAATGGAATAATCTTTTCCAATTCCTGCATTAATAGGTTCTGAAGAATTATAATTATTCATTAGAAATATACATGCTTCTGCTGCATCATCAACATACATTATTTCCCTTCTAGGTGTTCCAGTCCCCCATAAAACTGCTTCTGACAGATTATTTATCTTAGCTTCGTAAAATTTTCTTATTAATGCAGGTATTAGATGAGATCCTTCTGGATCGAAATTATCTCCTGGTCCAAAAAGACTGCAAGGTATTACTGAGATAAAATTGGTTTTATATTGCGTATTATATGCTTTGCACATAGCCATTCCTGCAAGTTTGGCCATTCCATATGCCTCATTTGTTGATTCTATCTTACCAGTACCCAATGAATCCTCTTGAAAGGGCTGTTTTGCATCTTTAGGATATATACAATTGCTACTGATAAAAAGAAGTTTCTTTACTCCATATTTCCAGGCAGAATTAATGACATTAGTTTCCATTTGAATATTATCATAAATAAATTGAGCCGGTTTTTCCATGTTTGCTTTTATGCCTCCGACTCTAGCCGCGGCGTGGATAACATAATCTGGCTTCTCTTTCTCAAAAAAACTTTCAACTTCTCTTTGATTCCTTAAATCAATCTCTTCAGAAGTTTTTACTAAAAGATTTGTATATCCTATTTTTTTCAAACATCTGACAAGTGCAGATCCTAGAAGACCTGAATGCCCTGAAATATATATTTTTGCTTCTTTTTCCATTTTTATGTCAAGAAACTTGAAATAAACATACTTTTTAAAGTATGTTAGTTCTTGAACGTCCAAAGCACGAGTGCCTGTCACATCGTGCTTTTGATTTTAAAAATTCTCCTTTACAGACCATATCTTTGTACCGTCAAATTCAAAATTAAAATTAGTTATCTCTCCACCTATCTTTTCTAGAGCTTTTTTTAATTCGTTTCTTCTTTTTGGCTGATGAAAAAATAGTATGTACCCTCCGTTGCCAGCACCTAAAAGTCTACCACCGTAAGCTCCGTGTTTTAGTCCTGTTTCATAAAGTATATCAATTTTTGAGTTAGAAGTTAAAGATGAAAGCTTTCTTTTATGTTCCCATGATTCATGCAAGAGTTTTCCAAATATCTCTAAATGATTAGTCAATAATGAATCTCTTATTTCTATAGCTAAACTCTTTAAACGGTTCAAATTTACTAATATTTCATCTCCATTGGTATTGAATTTTTCTTCTTGTTTTTGATGTATATCTGATGAATAATGGGAAGTACCTACAAAGCATAGTAGTGAATGGTTTCTTAACTCATTAATAACCTCCTCTTTCAAGCGAAGAGGGTAAACAATTGTCTTTTCTGAACTAAATTCCATAAAATTAAATCCTCCTGTAACCGTTGCATATTGATCTTGCCATCCTCCTTTTATTTTTAGCTCCTCTCTTTCACATTTATAAGCAATTTCTGCAATTTTATAATCATTTAGTTTTCCATCCATTAAATTATTAAGCAAACTTGCAATTAAGACAGCGAAGCTTGCTGAAGAGCCCAATCCACGGCCCGGGGGAATATCATTATAAAGATATAATTCAAAACCAAAATCTGGCTTCATTAATTTTATTACTGCTTTGATTATATCAAATTTTCCATCATATTTTAAGTCTTCTAAAGACTCAACAATTATATCTGTCTCTTCAATTAAATCTGAATCTATTATTATCTTTTTATCTGCCCTTTTAACAATGGTGGCGTAGCAATATTTGTCTATTGTTGCATTGACTACTGCTCCCCCATATTTCTCAAAGAAATATGGCAAATCTGTTCCTCCTCCAGCAAAACTAATTCTTAATGGTGCACGACCTCTTAAAATTGGGAAAGTTTTTGTTGTAAATTCATCTTGCCTAAATTCTATATCTCTTATTATACCAAAATCATCTACAATTGGCAGATGACTTATACCAGTCTCAAATAGTTTTTGTCTATTTTCTTGCGATGAATTAATATTAGCAGTTATTCCATTTTTTATTATAATTCTCCCTATCTCATCATTTATATTTCCAGAATCTGAAACTAATGCTCTTTGTATGGCTTTATCAGTTAATGTTCCCAATAACCTTTTTTGTTCATCAGTAATAACTACGAAAGGTATACCGCTTCGGTCTATCTTCTTTAGGGCATCTTTTATTGTGTTGTTATCCTTAAGTATAAGTGAATTTAATACGTCATTGTTAAATTGAGTATATGTTTCCGGTCTGCCAATGTCTATAAAATAACCTTCATATCTATATCCATGTAGTAATCCTTCTTTCACTAAAATTGGAAATATTTGCTTTTCTAATGAAATGTTTTCATTCTCTTTTATATAGTTAAATATCTCTGGTTCAAAAATATAAACGCCACTATTTATCAATGTTTTTTCTCCTATCTTTTTTTCTGCAAATTCACAAATCTTATCATCTCTTAAAACTACACAACCGTAATGCTCTGTATCTTTTGTTTCTGTCAAACAGATAGTGCCTTTGCTGTTCTTTTCCTTGTGGAATTTTATAAGGTCATTTATATTTAGATGAGAATAAGAATCCCCATTTAATACTATAAAAGTGTCATTGATGTATTTTTGAGTTCTTTTTATCGCTCCGGCGGTGCCAAGAGGAACTTCTTCTTCAGAATAAGTTATGGAAACTCCTATCCTTCTACCATCTCCAAAATAAGATTTGATTTTATCAGCCATGTAGCTAACACAAAGAATAATTTCAGTAACTCCTTGCTCTTTTAAAAGCCTTATCTGGTGTTCCAAAAAAGGTACCCCAGCTATAGGTATCATTGACTTTGGCTTGTCAAATACTATTTTTCTTATTCTTGTACCAAAACCACCAGCTAAAATAATCGCTTTTAAAGTTATTTTATTAGTACCTGGAGATTCTATGCCTAAGTTGAATGATTGCTTTTGAATTGAATCATTAAAATCAGGTCTTTGTAAATTTACTTGCTCTATGGTTCTTTCAAGAACTTGCTTTAATTGTTCAGATTCTAGTTCCATTTTCCTTTAGTAATAAAAAATACTCAAAATTGAGATATATAAATTAGATGGTAATGAGAAAATGTATAAAAATATAGGTTATTTAGAAGTTTTTATATGGATCGTTTTTTAATAGTATAGAATACCCTTTAATAAGCTCTTTAATACCGTAATCTAAATTATATAGTGGCTTAAATCCAGTTTTCATTATTTTTTCATTTGAGACTATATAGTTCCTTTTATCCGGATCTTCTCCGACTTCCATATAAACTATTTCAAACTTTGGTATGTGTTTTTTAATTAATTCAGCAAGCTCCGCTTTTGATAGATTGGCTTCATCTAAACCTACATTGTATGCCTGATTCTTCATAGACTCAAAGTTTTTAATACAATGTTCAAAACATCTTGCGACATCTTTAATATGAATATAATTTCTCTTAAAATCCTTCTCATAAATTATTATATAACTCTCTCTTAATGCTTTTAGAACAAAATCGTTAACTAAAAGGTCTGTACGCATTCTAGGCGAAACTCCAAAAACAGTTGCTAGTCTTAAAGTTATAGCTGGCTTGCCATTTTTTGCTTCTTCAAGTATATGCTTTTCTGCGTCAACTTTTGTTGTACCATAGAGTGAGATAGGTTCTAAAGGCGTTTCTTCTGTACAGAAAATAGCTCCTGATTTAGTTCCATATCCTGAATTGGTTGTTGGATAAATCAGCTTTTGATGTGGTTTTCTAATATTATTAATTAAAACTATTGCATCATAATTGATTGATTTTGCATCAAAAGGCTTTGCATCACATGCAGACATGCCGACTATGGCTGCTAAAGGTATTATTATATCAAAATTAGGTACTATTTTTTCAAGAAGTTTTTTATCTCTTGCATCTCCATAGATAAATTCAAAATCTGGATGTGAAGCGTAGTGAAAAAGAGATTTTTGGTAAAGACTTAAATTGTCAAGGCAAGTAACATGAAATCCTGATTCAAGTAAATGGCCAGTTATCACACTCCCAAGATATCCAGAACCTCCAGTTATAAGTACTTTTTCTTTTGTCATAATAAAATTGTGTCTAAACGGTTTATAAATAAATCGGTTCTAGATAGTTCTGCTTTGCATATTAAAGATTTTATTTTATATAAATTTTAGATCTATTTAGCAAAAATATTTTATCTTTAATATTCTTAAAAATTATAATTAAACTTTTCTCTAAAGAAAGTCTGTAGAATATCCAAGTCATGTTTAACAATTGGAAACTTATGAAATTCAGATGGATGTATGAACAAATAGCCTCCTCCTTCCGTTAAACGAATATCAGCCATATTTCCTGTAAATTCTGCTGAATGAACAAATGAATAGCCCCCTCTAATTTCTCCTTTCGTATTCGTATCTTGATATGGGAACTTTCTAAAAAAATTTAAATTATTTAATTTTATACTCAATTCCTCTGAAACTTCTCTTAAAAATGCTTTCTTTGGTTCTTCTCCTAGTTCTATTCCTCCTCCAAAAAGACATATTTCTCCTGGAAACCAGGGGTATCCAATATCTTTCTTTTGTAAAAGAACTTCGTATAATGAATCTCTTTTTGCTGAGGGACGTAAGATAATTCCAGTTGCAGCATCTACATTTTTAATGTTTTTATTTACTATTTCGGGCATAAAATAAATCAATTTAAAGTGTATTTAAATCTTTTTAAAAGATGATATTTGTTAAAGAAAAGGTTTTTAAAATTGTAATTTTATGCTTTTAAGTGATAAAACAAGGAAAAATTCTTCTTGCATCTTGGGCATGTCATAATAAAAATTATATGTCTGGACAGATCTCTGAGAGAATACTTGGAAAAATATTCAAAGAAATTATAACTTTTGATCCACAGGAAGTTACATATAATTATGGGAAAAAAGAAATGAATGAGTCTTTTCTAAAAGTTATAAAAAAAGAAAGACCAGATTATATATTTTTATGGTTAATTTATGATGAATTTTATATAGATACTCTATTAAGGATAAGAGAAGTTTCCCCCTTATCAAAAGTAATAAACTTTTTTGGTGATGACGATACATTATTTTATAATTATTCCAGATATTATGCTCCTTTATTTGATGCTTCTTTGATATTTCAGAGAAATTTCTTTCCTGAATATAAAAAAGAAGGTATAACTTCTGTATTTATTACAATGGGTGTAGATTTAGAAAGTTATGGAGATCTTAAAATTGAGAAAAAATATGATGTTAGCTTTATTGGGACTCCAAAAAGCGACAGATATGAAATGATAAAATATTTGATAAATAATGGGATAAATGTTAAAGTTTTTGGTTTTGGCTGGGAAGTTTATCCAGACTTAGCAAAATATTATGGAGGTAAATTAAGCAATGAAGATTTTGTCAGAGTTATAAATCAAAGTAAAATAAATATCTGCTTGACTAAGAACTATCAAGATAAGCCACATTATAAAGGTAGAATTATTGAAATCTCTGCGTGTAAATCTTTTGCCTTAAATGAATATTTTGATGGTTATTCTAAGATATATAAAGAGAGTAAAGAAATAGTCATGTTTAAAGACAAAGAAGATTTGCTCAATAAAGTTAAATATTATCTTAGAAATGAAAAAGAAAGGGAGAAAATAGCTGAAATGGCTTATAAAGAGACTCTAAGTAATTTATCTCTTGAGGTACAGTTTATTAATTTGTTTAAAAAGCTTTTTAGCAAAAAAGCAAAAAAATTGGATAAAACATTCTTTGAAGAAAATAAAAGAGTTTTATATTTAACAAAAGAATCTTTACACCTTAATTATCATGATATAAAAAAAGCTTTGAAAAACTTTGATTATGTTTCTTTTACTGATAAAAATTCAGAGCAATTAAAATATAAAGAACATTTTCAGATTTATTCGCTGGAAAAATCTGGAAAAGATATAAGTATATGTGATTATTATATATATGAAAAAAATCTTGGTAATTGCTTATCTTTTCAATCTAATAATGCATTCCTTATGTTGAATAAGGAAACCTTCTCTAAATTATTGTTACCAGAACAATTTATAATAAAGAAGAACTTTTTTATAAAAAACTACAAGCAATTTATAAAGCTATTTAATAATCAAAAGAATAGCATTTTAAATTACGAAAATATAGTATTTGTTTCTATTCCTTTACTAAAAACTACTACTGTCCCAAAATTGAAGTTAAATAAAAATGAACTTTTTCTTCCAAAGTTTGAGGATAAATTAAGGTCTATAAATCAGCAAGGTAAACTCTTTCTTGACGCATATGTATACAAACTTATAATATATTCTATATTTAGAAATAAGTTTATTAAAGATAGAATAATTAAAAGGTTAAAAGATGAATTAAAGAAGAGATTTCGGTGAAGAACCAAAATCTTTTCCTCTTAGGCAAATCTGCTTTCGGCAGAGGGAGACATCAGAGAAAATAATAATAACTAAAGATTATTAGCTTATACAACAATATTGTTAGCATATTATCTTTTATTCTATTTCTTTCTAGAAGATTTATATCCTAAGCAAGACCTTAAAGTATTGATTAATATAAAACTTAAACTAACTTCTATTATTTGACTTTAGGAGGATGTAATTTATTCCAATGAGCTTCAAGTTGTCCCGTTATACTTGATAATTGGTCTATTCTCTTCTTATGAAATTTTAAATCATTTTCTTCAATCGCTTTTTGTTCAGCTGGATGTTGATAATCAATATCTATGCTTAGAACTCTCTTACCTTCTAAAAGTGCATCCATTATTGGATTAATATTATAATTGTGCTTGCCTCCTTCACTTAAATCTTCATCTAAGAAATATCGTGAACAATCTTTACTCCATGTTTTAGGTCCAAAC
>JAUSKH010000063.1 GCA_030647095.1 Nanobdellota archaeon
CAGTATGAAAAGAAACTCTCTTTAGTTGTTGAAGAATTAATTGATTTAGAGACGCAGAGGTTGTATGTACTTAAGTTTACTTCCGAGAGCAAAAGATTGAAGTTAGAACGACAGAGAGTTACAGAGTTAATAAGGGAATTGCAAAGGGATTATTTGCAGAGAGGCAAACTAGAAACAAAATCTTATCAGTTAAAGCTTGAAAGTTATACTAGGCGCTTAGGAGAAATTGATCAAAGGTTGGCTACGCTGGAAGCGAAGGCTGCTTTGAAGAACCTGGGGCAGGGGCTGAAGTAGAATGATAGTTGAATTTTATAGAGAGTTTTGAAAGAAGGGAGAAACAGTAGTTATTCAAAGTCATCTATAGTGGTGGGTGGTAAATGTTAAATATCATGTTTTCTTTGTGCGGGGATGGGAGAGATGTATTATTCTGAGTTTGTAGATGTTTATGATAAATTATTTGCAACTACAAAAAGACTTGAAAAAGAGGCAATTTTAGCTGAATTTATAAAGACATTAGCTAAAAAAGATGAAAGTGAGTGGATATATTTATTAAAAGGTAAAATTTTTCCTGATTATGATGAAAGAGAGTTTGGTATTTCAGGTCAATTAACTTTGAAGGCACTCGCTTTTGCATTTGGAGTTCCTGAAAATAAAGTAACTGAGATGTATCGGAAAGTTGGAGATTGGGGGCAAATTGCTGAGGAGTTAGCCGATAAGAAAAGGCAGACAACATTATTTTCTTCTAAATTAATTGTTAAGAAGGTTTTTGAAAATTTGAGAAAGGTTGTTAGTATAGAGGGTAAAGGAACTGTTTCTAGGAAAATAGAATTGATTGCAGAGCTTTTGGGAAACGCTTCTGGAAGAGAGGCTAAATATATTGTTAGAACTTTATTACAGGATTTGAGAATTGGAGTAGCTGATGCTTTATTGAGAGATTCTATTACAGATGCCTTTTATCATGATGATAAGAAGGAGATGGTATCTCTTGTTGGTGAGGCTTACGATTTAGCTAATGATTTTGCAGTTGTTTTTGAAGCTGCGCAGAAAGGCAAGAAGGAATTAGAGAAAATAAGCATAATACCTGGAAAGCCAATAAATGCTATGCTTGCGATTAAGGTTGAAGATATAGATGAAGCTTTTGAGGTTTGTGGCGTGCCTGCTGCTGTAGAAGATAAGTATGATGGTTTTAGAGTTTTGATACATAAGAATAAGGATAAAATCTGGCTTTTTACAAGACGTTTAGAAAATGTAACAAAACAGTTTCCTGATGTTGTTGAGGCTGTGAAAAAATATGTAAAAGGAGAGAGTTTTATTTTGGATTCTGAAGTAGTGGGGTATGATTCTAAGACTAAAATTTACCGACCTTTTGAGGCAATCAGCCAGAGAATAAAAAGAAAATATGATATTGAAAAGATTGCAGGACAGTTACCTGTTGAGGTAAATGTTTTTGATGTGCTTTATTATCAAGGGGAAAGTTTTTTGAAGAAAGAATTTAAAGAAAGAAGAAAATTATTAGAAAAAATCATTAAGAATGAAAAATGGAAACTTGTTTCTGCTAGGCAAATAATTACTTCAAGTAAAGAGGAAGCTATGAGGTTTTATGAGAATGCTTTAAGCAGAGGGGAAGAAGGAATAATGGTTAAGAAGCTGGATGCTCCCTATCAGCAGGGTAGGCGTGTGGGTTATATGGTAAAGTTGAAGCCAACTGTTAATGATTTGGACTTGGTTGTTATTGGAGCTGAATATGGAAGTGGAAAAAGAGGTGGAATGTTAACTAGTTATATTTTAGGCTGTCGTACTGAAAAAGATTTTGTGGAGGTTGGAAAAGTTTCTTCTGGATTTAAGGAAAAAGAATCAGAGGGTGTAACTTATGACCAAATTACTGAATTATTGAAGCCTTTGATTATTGAGGAAAAAGGAAATGTTGTGAGGGTTTCTCCTAAGATGGTTGTTTCAGTTACTTATCAGAATATACAGAAAAGTCCATCATATAGTTCTGGATATGCTTTGCGGTTCCCTAGAATAAGCCATTATAGGCCTGATAGAGGAATAAAAGATATAGCTACTTTGAAGGATATTGAAAAAGAATTTGTGAGGATGCAGAGGAAGGCGGAGAAGTAGATAACTTTATATGTATTATATTTTATTATGCAGGATGATCAAGAAAAGGTTGGAAGATATTAAGCAGTTCATGAGCATTAAGCCATTTGATTTTGGAGAAGGAGTGAAAAACTAGTATGGAAGTAGACGAAATAGTTTATAGGTACAAGAGAGTTGCTAAAATTAAGGGGAAAATGAAGGAGGGAGTTATCCTTTATAATAAATCTAAGAGCTGTTCAAGTGTCACATCTGTTTGTCGCATAATGCTTTTTAGCGTTCCTTTTGCAAGTTCTTTATGAAGCGGTACAGGAACTGTTATTTTTCCTTTAATTGGATCTTGTTTAGTGAGAATTGCATGACTTCCATGAGTTCTTATATGATTAAAACCAATCTTTGAGAGCGCTTTAACAACATCTTTACCCGAGACTATGGGCAATTTTGGCATCTCTTTTTACCTCGATTACTGAAAATAAAGAAGGTTCTTCTGTAAGACCCAATTCATCATATTTTTCTGGTTGCTCTTCTAAATATAATTCTATCGCTTCCTTTATGTTTTTAAGGGCTTCTTCCGTTGTTAATCCCTGACTTGCTATTCCCAGACTTGTGCAGTGTGCGACAAATACTTTCTCTTCGGTGCTTAAATGCTCCTTATTAATAACAATATCAGCAAAGTATTTTCTTTCCATAAAGATACATAATGCTGAGCTTTTTAATACTTTCTTTCTATTATGAAAGAGATTATTCATTATAATTAAATATTTAGGTGATTTTTAATCATTCTTCTTCTGGGAGTTCATCTAATTCTATATTATCGCCTGTTATCTCGTCTTTTTCTGAGCCTATAGGGGAAGATTTGGATAGAGAATATTTATGTGATGGACGAGTAGGGAAAATATCTTTTTTATCGGATTGAGGAAGAGATTGAAGACTTGGAGCAGGAGTTGCTTTTGCAAAATTCTTCCCATCTTTCCTTAGATTTACTCCAAATACATCTTGTATTTTATTTACTAAGATGAAATCATCACTAGGAAGAGTTCCATATTCAATGGCTTTTATGGAAGATTCTGATTCATGAATCATTAAAGATAGTTGCTTTCTTGATAAGTTCCTTTTTAGTCTTTCTTTCTTAATATACCAGTGGAAATTATCAATTAGTTCAGAAGCCACATTATTTCCTTTCCATTTAATAGGTGTATGGAAGTTGGTAAGAAGTTCTTCTTTTTCTTTATTTGCTTTTTGTTTTGCCTTCATTTTACCTATATTCTCAACATTCTCTTTTAGTTGGAATATTCTTGACTTTTTAATTATAGGAAGGCCTTCTTCTTTAGCAAACGATTCTGGAACTCTTACAATACGCCCTTCATAAATAACTTCTACTTTTTTATCTTCGTCCATAAGTGAAATAGGTGTATTAGTGGTTTTTATTCTTTGTGGAGGTGAAGTAGATACTTTATTACGGGTTTTAAGAGCTTTTAGGCTATTTTCTGGTTAAACTTTGGAAAAATAAGTTTAGTTACACATTCTAAATTTGAATTAGAATATCTTTATAAGTTTCTGTTTTGTTAGAATTATATAGAATGATAAAAATATTAAATTTTCATGTGACTGAGGAATTTATTAAATTTGTAGCGGTTGGGGTTGTAAACACGGTTATTAACTTATTTGTTCTTTATATTTTAACAGAGTTTTTTTCGGTGTGGTATATTCTATCTTCACTTTTAGCTTTTTTATTAGCTGTAACTAACAGTTTTATAATGAACACTATATGGACTTTTAAGAGTAATATTAAACATAAGACTGCAATTAGATATACTAAATTTTTTATAGTTAGTATTATAACGGCATTATTTAATTTACTTTTCCTTTATGTTTTTACCGAATTTGTTGGTTTATGGTATATGTTATCACAACTTATAGCAATTGCGTTAACCTTAATGATAAATTTTGTTGGAAATAAATTCTGGACTTATAAGGAAAAGGAATAAAAACTATTTGTTGATCAGTTATAGTTATGTCAAGATACTTGACAGAAAACTCCATACTTTAGTGTGGAGTAGTATCTTGAGCATCCAAAAGTCCTGAACAAACCTCGGCTTTTAAGCTGAGGTACACGCAAGGACTTTTTGATTTAGTGGATTTTTTTGAATATGGCATAAGTGCATCTGCCATTGTTATTTAGGTATGAAGAATTATAATTAAGATTGTTGATTTCTTTTATATGAGAAGAACGATTTTGGTAGCAGGAAAAGTAAAATATACAGTCAGGTTTTTCTTTTAAGACACTAGCTGTAGTCCATTTTTCATTATATTCTTGGTAAGGATTTAATACTTTATAATTAATTGCACTACGGGCATCTGATGTAAGAACCTCTTTACAGCTTATTTCTATGTGAGGATTGATAAAGAATTTTTGATAATCTACTTCGTCATATCTGATAAAGAAAGTTATTAAAATAACGGCTGGAATAAGAATATAAAATAATAAAATAAGGCTAATAAGTTTTTTAGTTTTTATTTTTGAGAGACCGTATGCCGCAAATATAGCTATAAATGGGAAAATTGGTAAAAGATACCTTTCTTGTTTTAAGTAAAAAATCTGAAAGAATATAAAAAATGTAATTAGGGGAGCAATGAGAAAGATTACTTTTTCTTTTACTAACGACTTTTCTTTAAGCATAAAATAGATTCCTAAGATTGCGAATGGAATTAGGACATTTAAGAAGAGTAGAAGGGTATTGATGTATATCCAAGGAGTGTTTTTTAGTATGAGTTCTGGACCTGGGTACGCTTTTAAATCATAAGTATGACCTAAATTATCTTTATAGAAATTTTGAGAGAGGTTAAAAAGATATAAAGGATTGCCTGAGACTAGGTAATTAACTATAAAAAAAGGAGATATAAAAAGTATAACAGATAAGTTAAATATTATAATATTTTTAAGATTTCGTTCTTTTAGGTAATTTATTATTAGAAAAATATTTAGTATAGGAACTATTAAGGCATTTGGATATTTTGTAAGGAAAGCTAAAGCACAAAAAAGTGCAGAAAGGATAAGATACGATGAGGAGTGGCTTTTTGTGAATTTGACCATAAAAAATATTGCTAATAAAATTGTTAAGAGAGAGAGCATTTCTGTATAAATTCTAAACATGAATAGAAAGAATAATGCATTTGAAAATAAGATTATTGTAGATATTATTGCGGTTTTATCATTTAAGAACTCTTTTGATATGAGGTAGGTTATATAAAGAGATAATAATGATAATGAAAGAATAAACAACTTTCCAAATATGGCTGGATTGAGACCGATTTTCCATGCAAGACCGAGAATTAAAGGAAAAAAAGGAGGTCGCATATATTCAAAAATTCCCAATTGTCCGTGAGAAAAAAGGTATTTTCCAAAACCAATGTATGCTGCTTCATCCCACCAGATGTCTTTGAATTGATTAAAAACAATTGCGAAGATAATATAAATTGCAATGAAAACAAGAAGCAAGGAGAGAATTTTACTGGAGGGCTTTTTCAATTTCATTTCTGTTCATAAATCCCCCGTATGATTTTCCATTTATGACTAAGTGGGGTAGAGATGAAATGTTGTAAGTTCCTGTTAGATAATCAGTTATATTGTTTTTACTTGACATATCAAATGTAAATATTCTTACTTTTTCATTATGGACATTGTAAATAGTATCTAGCACATAACCTTGCTGTTCGCTTAGTTGATAGTCGCCACGAGGGTCGTTTTTGTTATTTGTGTAGAAGAATAGGATTATATTCCAGTTGTAATCACAATGAGCTTTAGTTTCTTCTGTAATATTTAGTATTTTTATTTGTATTTTATTATACGTGTCTTTTTGTTCCATGACTTTTTCGTCATTCTTTCCCAGTCTTGTCTCTAGCCTAGAGAGTATTTCTCCTATTTCTACTTTTTCTTTCCATACATCTTCCCATTTGAGATCACAATAACTTACGTTTTGTTTATTGATATTTGCTGTTTTTAAAATGAATAAGTCAAAAAGACTTCCAATTACTTTTTGAGAGGTCTTTATTTCATCTAATTTTTTGTAAGCTAGATAGTCTCCAACCAGAATACCTGATAAAAAGAGCAAAGCTGCTAAAACCACAGCCATCATGAAAATATTGAGATTCACCTTTCTTTTTATAGATTCCATAGGATGTGTTGTTTTATACTTTATTTAAGTTTAAGTGTTACCATTTTGGTTTTTTGTTTACTATAAAGTAAGCAAGAGTTATCACATAAACGAATGCCAAAATCCATAAATAGAAAAGTATGGTAAATGCATAATCTTTTAGCTTCATTTTTTCTTTGAATTCCCATTTAGTTAAATAAAAGGTTATTAGACCTATAAAAATAGACATAATCAATAAAACAATTTTCAATTCTGTAATTTCAATTAGTATCTTAGTAATATCTATAGAGACCGAAGGCAACCACCCCAGAATAAGAAGTTGGATATGTTTTACTATCCAAGAAAGAGCTATGTATACCTGTAATAAAAGCGAGAAAGATACTATCAAGATACTAATAAAACCAAAAGGCAGGAAAAATATTCCTAGGTCACCATATTTTTTACTGAAGAATAAATGTTTGTATTTCTTATAGTTATAGAATGTTCCGTAAGCCCATCTTACTCTTTGTTTTATTAATTTCTTTAGTGTATCTGGGACGATAGTTGACGCATAGGAATGTGAGACGTATCCTACATTGTAATGGTTGCTTTGAATTCTTAAACCCATTTCAAGATCTTCTGTTAGATTATTTGTATCAAAGTAGCCATGCTTTTTGAAAAATTCTCTCCTGAATATAGTAAATGCAGGAGCTACTGGAAGAGAGTTCGCATTGCTCATTATTGTTCTATAGAATCCTGCTAAAGTATATTCTACATACTGCATTCTTTCTATTATTTTTCTATTATTCAGAGGTCTTAAACGAGAAGTTACAGCCATTGTAATATTGTCTGAGAAAAGAGGCATGGCTTTTTCCAGCATATCTTCTTTTAATAGTGTATCAGAATCAAGCACAGCTATTAGTTCTGTTTTTGCTTGTTTTATACCTGCATTTAGACTATCTGCTTTTCCTGTATTCTTTTTATTTATAACTTCTATTCTAGCGTATTGTTTTTCCAGTTTTTTTGCTACAGCAAGAGTATTGTCTGTTGAACCATCATTTACTATTATTATTTGGATTTTATCTTGTGGATATTTTGTATTTTTTATAGAACTTACAGTCTTTTGTAATATCTCCTCACAATTATAAGAGGGAATAATAAAAGTTATCTCATAGTCTTTACTTTTTTGAGTGCTTTGTTTTTTTTGTGATATATAAAATATCAATAAGAAAAAAGCTATTAAAAATTCTATGAAAAATACAAAATATACTGTGATCGGAGGCACTTCCCACATGTTCACTCAGATATTTTTTCTCCCTTTATAAGATGGAAATATTCATAGAATTTTTCGCTTAATGTTAATTCTGCTGTATGACCTGTCTTTTTTTTGTTAACAAGACCTAGCTCTACAAAATGTTTAATATGATCGTAGCCTTTATTACCTCTGATTTTAATTAATACTGATTGTTTCATTGGTTGTTTGTAGGCAATCATTGCGAGTGTTTCCTGTTCTGCTTTTGTGAACTCTGTACTACCTGTTGCGAGTTTATTTACCATCCAAATAAAATCTTCTGATACATCCATTTTCCAGAGATTATCTTGCTGTATTACTGATATGCCTGCATCTTTGTATTTATCCTGTAAGTCTGCAAGAGATTTTTTAAGAATAATAGGATTTACATCTGTTAATGCAACCAGTTCTTGAATAGTCATAAAACGCCCTGAAATAAAGAGGGCTGCTTCCACTTTCCTTAAACTTTCTATTTCTATCTCTGCGTCCAGTTCTTCAATATTTTCTTTCGTTATATGTGGAGAGGTCATAAATAGCTATCGAATAGGGAGTTTAAAAATTATTTGTGTGATGGTTAACCTAAATAGAATATTAAAAGAGCCTCTATAATTGCTGCTATTATAAGAAGAGGGATTACTATCATCAGGAAAACGTTGATAGAATTATAAAAGCGCCTTTTGAGTTCTTTTGGTTTATCTGCTTTTTTGGAGAAAATTGTAGCTCCTAGTTTTAGGCCTAAACCTAGGGCGATGAATACAGCAGGTATTTCAAATATACCGTGTGGAAAGAGTCTCCAGATAATAGAATATCCTTCTAAACTTATAACTTTGTTTAATACGTACCCTAAAACTGCACCATTCATTATTATATTCAAGACAGTGGGAATTCCTAGTAAAATACCTAATATTAAGCCATATAGGGTGCTTTGTATATTATTTTGAAGAATAAAGAAAATCATTTCAAGAGGATTAAGTCCTTGTGTTTTTTCTATTAATTGTTTTAAGAAGTTATCAAGAAATGTAAGATGAATGGCATAGAAATATCCGAACAAAACACTTAGAATAAACAAGATAATAACTACATAAAAATAGGAAATAGATTCTTTTAGATATGATTTTGCTTCTTTGAACTGAGTTGAAATAGATAGTGGAGGACTCTTTTTTAGTTTAAGTGCTTTTTTTACCATTATCTGAACATTTTTTGAAGAAGATTTACCTTCTTTTTGTATTTAGTTCTAAGATATAAACCATATACAAGGCCAGCTATAAATCCGCCGAAATGTGCCACGTTTCCAATTGGCCAACCTGCAAGTATAGAAATAATCCATACTCCAAATAACGCTAGCGGAATCATGATATAAGCCGGAAGAGAGAAGAAAGGAAGAAATATTATCATGAAACGTAAGTGGGGAAGAAGCAATACGTAAAGACCTGCTATGGCAAAAATAGCACCAGAGGCTCCAACCATGTAGATATCGGGCTGGCCAAAAATACGAGCTCCTAAAGAAGTATTTCCAAATAATCCAGAGAGCGCTACTGAAAGTATTCCTGCGAATACACCTGAAATGAGATAAAACCAGAAGAAGCGTTTTCTTCCTATAATCTTTTCACATAAACTTCCTAAGGAGAAAAGTACAAACATATTAATGAGAAGATGGAACGCTCCTGCATGTATGAATATATGGGTAACAAGAGTCCAAAGGTATTTTCCTTGAATAATATTGCTTGGCATAAGTGCAAAATAGTTTATAGAATCTGGATAAACTTTTGTAAGTATGAAACCTGTAATGGATATTATAGTCGTCACTATTATTAGCCATATAACTATTGAGAGTTCCTTGAGCCTTGTTCCAAAGCTCTTCTTATTGCCTATTCCATAGGTGTAAGAATTCATTTCCTTTTTTTCTTTATTTTTTTATTAGATATTTTTTTCTTTTTTATAGTTACTTTTTTCTTTGACTTTTCCTTTACAGCTTTTTTATTTTTTACTTTTGTAACTTTAATAGAATTCTTTGCTTTTTTAGATTCTTTCATTCTTTTTGCTCTCGCAAACTTTTTATCTTTATCTTTTTTCTTCATATCTGCTTTAATTCTTCTCTCTTTTATTTTTTGTTCTTTTTGCTGGATTTCTTCTATTTCACTATTAAGTATGGCTTTTGTATTCTCCATTTTTTTTATTTCTTCTTTTATGTATGGAACTACTTCTTCTGGTTGTTTTACATCTAGAACTTCTCCACATTCTGGGCAAGTGTAATTGTTTGCTAGAGCTATTTCTTCAGTGTATTCAATATCACAATTTTTACAATAGAAAAATGATTTTGTTTGCCTTATATTAAGCTGGCTAGAAAGTTGATCTATTTTTTTATCTATTCGTTCTCTATATTTTATTAAGCTTTTCTCTATATCCAGAGTCCAGAAATACGTATACCATCCACCTTTTTTCTTGTCTTTTTTTCTAATGAACCTGACTAAACCTTCTTCTCCAAGCTTATATAAAATATTTCTAGTTTGATTAATAGTCATAACCAATTTATTAGCAATGAGAAATTCATTTACATTTTTTTTCCCATAAAGTATATCGACCAGCTTTTCTGAGTTCTGGCCTGAGATTTCTTTTACAATATCTTTAAGAAGTTTTTCTTGCATATTATATTTAAAAGATATTGGTTTAAATAGGTTGTTGTCTGAATTTTTTTCTAGAGGGAAAAATCACTAGCTATGTTGTTACTATTTATTAGTTGATATAAATATATATAAATTAGTTTAAAAACCTATTATCATGTTTTGGAGTAAAAAAGAGAGTGTAAAGAATTTGCCAGATTTTCCTCCTATCAGAACTCCTTTATCTACACTTGTTCCTAGACCTCCAGTTGAGATGTGGGATCAGGGTGAATTTCACTCATTGCCTTCTTTTCCTGATTCGCCTAAACATAATCAATTCTCACAGGCAGTAATAAAAGATGCTGTGAACGCAAGAGAAGAATCGCAGGAAGGGAATGAATTTCCTGATGATAATATGAAATCCAAGAGTTTTAAGGTTATGGAGATGGGCGGTTGGAATTCTACACCTGAACTAGGTGGAAATAGTTCTATGATGAGCAATGAAGCTGAATATCTTCCTGTTCAGAGTGTTTCTAAGGGTTCGGTTAGAGTACAAGAGGAGACTTCAAAGTTTTCTAGGCCACCACAATCAAGAGGTTCTGAAATATTTGTTAAAATAGATAAGTTCCATTCTGCTAAAAGAGCATTGGGAGATATAAAGTCAAAGGTTGAGGAAATTGATGAAATAATTAAGAAAATAAGGGAAACAAAATTGAGGGAAGAGCAGGAGCTTGCTGCTTGGGAAAAAGATATTTTACATGTAAAAACTAGGTTAAAAGATGTAACTGAAAATATTTTTGAAAGAGTTGATTAAAATGGACTCAGAATATGTACTGCTTTCTTCCGATACAAGAAGATATTGTGAACATGAACTTTTACAGGCGCAGCTTGAAGCGCTTAAGTCTGTGAAAAGACTTGATAATTATAAGAAATGTAGATTAGAAGAATTGAATTTAAAGATTAAATTTAAATCAAAGACGGATGAATTGCTTTCTTTAATTTCTTCTTTTGAAAAGATGTTTCCTAAAACTGAATATAAGCCGCAAATAGAGTTTAAAGAGCAACAAATGGTGGAGAAGAAAAAGAAGGTTTTATCTATTGAGGAAGAAATTGATGAGATTCAGAATAAGTTAAGTCAGTTAAGGGTGTAGTTATTAGATTAAAAAAGTGCCTTGATAAGTAGGGAATGTTCTGTCTGGAGGTTCGTTATGACCTCGTTCACTTTGAATATATTTTGCTGATGCTACCAGAAATCTTCCAGAATGTTCTCTGAGTAGGGTTTTTACTTCATCTATATCTCTTTTAACTTGTTTAGGAGTGTATTCTCTTTTTACTTCTGTATTATAATCTTGCCTTTCTTCAGTCATGTTTGTATTAGTCTATTATTGCTTTTATAGTTTGTTGTGCTGAAGATTTAAATACTACATGTGCTCTTTGTATTATATGGAAGAAGTAGAAATAATTGATAGTGAAAAAGCTCTTAGAGCAGCAAAGATCATGGATGAATTGAAAAAATAAGGAGATATAAATAAAAATGTTAATTAAAAGTTTAGAAATGGCAAAACGTGCTATTAAAATTGTATTTGGATTCACGTTTCTGTTTATAGGAATTGCTTTGCTTGTTTTACCGGGACCTGGAATAGTAATAATTATTTTTGGGTTGATTATTCTTGCTACAGAGTATATTTGGGCACGAAATTTATTGGAAAAAGCAAAATTCGGACTTAATAAGCTCAAAATACGAAAGTATAGATAATTCTGTTAACCCTCGTGAAATCCTCTACATTCAGGTAGAGGTTAGCAGGTTACGTGGATTTCCCAGGTCTCACAAAACCACGAACAAACCTTGGCTTTTAAGCCAAGGTACACGAAAGGGCTTTTTGATTTTAAAATGTCCTTGATTATAATTACCCAAATTCTCTTTAATAAATATTTTCATCTGTCCAGAGATCGAAGATTTTTGGGGCAATTCTTTTTTCATGAAAGAATTGTTTTAAGTCGTTTGCATGCTCTATCGGGACTAAAAGCGCACCTTTAGCAATTTTCTTTGCTTTTATTTTATTTGCCAGACCAGGATAGTCTTTTTTATTCATCTTAAAACCATATAGTTTTCTGAATATTGAAACTCTTTTTTTATCTGGTTTTATATTTTCAAATGAGAATAATACGTACTGCTTTGATTTTTCTATATCCGAATGATATTTTCCGTATAGAGTCACACCTGTGTTCATTACTGCTCTTTTAAGGTCTTTCCATTCTTCACTCTCTATATCTCCCACTATTATTGAAAATTGTTTTTGAATTCCTTTTAGTTTCCATTCTTTATATCGTGATGTTCGCCGATATTCTTCTAATATTTTATCTATTTTTTTTGGTAGGTTTTTATCTAAGGACTCAATAAATAAGTCTATATCCGAAGATTCGTCAAAATCACCTCTGGCAACCGAGCCATATAGGATTATTTTATTTATATTTTTAACTCTTAAAATTAAGAACGAAACAAAATCTATTACATAGGCAGTTAGCTCGTCTTTATTTGCCATTTTTTAGGTTTTGATTTATTATTTCTCTTAATTCATTGAAGTTTTTTATTGCTTTTTCTATTCTTTCTTTTGTTTTTCTATTCCCGTAACAAAGCGCTATTCTTTCTTCTTCTATATTTTTCATTAATTCCAAAATCTTAATTCTTTTTGGAAACTCTGGAGGAACTTTCTCCCGTATTAGATTTTGGTTTTTAAAAACGCGATGATCGAATTGGTCACCAGAGCCTTGTATTAAGTGTAATTTGTGCAGATAAATTGCAAATAATTCTATAGAACCTTGTGAAACATTGTATCCAATATTCCTCTGATTTTCTTCAATTCCTTCATCTATAAGTCTCTTTATATTATTAAGATGTTCTTTATATGCTTCTTCATGCTGTTCTAATTTCATGTTACATTTGTAATATTCTTTTGTTACATTTGTAATATTTAAACTTTTCGTTTTGTTACATTTGTAATTATGTATGAACAAAGACCGGTTAGTTAAGTCAGTTAAGGGGGTAGTTAGATTAAAAAAGTTGGGTGTTAAAATTAGAACAAGTTAAACTCTGCAAAAATGAGCAGTTAAGTGCTCCCGGGACCTACTTCTTAAGTTTGAATATAATAAACAAGGGAATTTTATTTGCTTTTATCCAAAAATTCAAATCTAATTTTTTAACACTGGCTAAGGGCTTAGGTTCTATGCAATCTTCAATTTTAAAACTAGATTTTAGGATATCTTTCAATAATAGTGAAATGGGTCTGTGATAGTAAGTTACTTTAAAATTATTAAACCAAATATCATTTATTTTTCTAGAATTTAAGTAATCTCCATGAGTAACATAAACTCCATCTTTTTCTGAATAACCGAGAAATTGTGATTTTCCAGATTTATCTTTTTTTCTTTCAGCACCCCAGTAAACGGGATTATGTGTTGAGAATAAGAATATTCCATTACTTTTTAAAACTCTTTTTACTTCTTTTAATACCTTAGTCCAATCTTTAACATAGTGCATTACTAAACTGGAATAAATAAAATCAAAAGATTCATTTTTAAATTTCAATTTCTCCATATCCATAACATAGAAATCTATTGTTGGATAATTCTTCTTAGCTATATCGATTAACTCTTTAGAAATATCAATTCCTATTACTTTTTTAGCACCTAATGAGTTTATATGTTCACATTCTTCACCAGCTCCACAACCAATACACAAAACAGATTTTCCATTTAAGTTTGGAAGTTCTTTATACATTGCAGGTTTTTCTAAATGCGAATGCCCCAAACCCTTACCTTTTAACCACTCATTATTATTTTTATTATACTCTTCAATTGTTTTTTTGTCAGTAGGCATGATAACCATAATTAAATGCTTATTAAAAGGCTTTCTAATCTAGTTAAACGCTCCCCAAAAAATAACCAAAATTTTCACAAAATAAGGTGTTAATGCTCCCCAAAACAGCTAGTTAAGTGCTCCCGAGACCTCAGCTTCGATGAGAATGTGGGATTATTAACCTAAGGGTTCGAGGACCCCACGAGGAACATAACCTAAAACTTAACTTTTTCACAAGATTAGCTTAAGATACTTAGAACTTGTGTGCGAGAGGTTTATCCAAATTTTTATATATCCTCTTTTCTGTATGAAGACATGAAAACAGAGATAAAGAGATTTCCTAAGCCTTCGCTATCCCCACAGCAAGCTGATGGGGTATTACGCTCGGCTTCAGGACGGAAATCTCTAATTGTCAAATCGGACGACGTAGCAAAGCTGTGGGGTATTAAACCCAATTTGACAATAAAGACTAGAGAGGAGCTAATTAAGAAGTATACTGAATTTTTTAGAAGTAAAGGGCATAAAGAGATTCCTTCTTCTTCACTGATTCCTGAAAATGATCCTACTGTGCTCTTTACCACAGCTGGAATGCATCCACTTGTTCCTTTTCTTCTTGGGCAGAAACATCCTCTGGGGAAGAGGTTGGTAGATGTGCAGAAGTGTATAAGGACTGGGGATATTGATGAGGTCGGAGATGAAGTTCATCATACTTTTTTTGAGATGCTTGGGAATTGGAGTTTAGGAGATTACTTTAAGAAAGAAGCTATTGAATGGAGTTTCGAATTCTTGACAAGCAAAGAGTGGTTGGGAATTTCGATGAACAAACTAGCAATAAGTTGTTTTGCAGGAGATAAAGATGCTCCTAAGGATGATTATTCTTCAAAAATTTGGATGTCTTCGGGAATTCCAAAAGAAAGAATTGCTTTTTTGCCTAAAGGAAAAAATTGGTGGGGACCGGCTGGAGAGACTGGTCCATGTGGACCAGATACTGAAATGTTTTATTGGGTTGGAAAGGAAAAAACACCAAAAGAATTTGATCCTGAAGATAAGAGGTGGGTTGAAATTTGGAATGATGTTTTTATGGAGTATATTAAAACTAAGGAATGCAAATATGAGAAGGCTAAGCAACAGAATGTTGATACTGGAATGGGTGTTGAGAGAACGCTTGCTGTTTTGCAAGGTAAAAGCGATAACTATCAGACTTCTATATTCTTGCCTGTGATAACTGACATAGAGAATATTTCTAAAAAGAGATATAAGGGAAATGAGAGGCAGATGAGGATAATCGCGGATCATTTGAGGGCTGTAACTTTTATTCTTGGAGATTCAAAAGGAATAAAACCAAGCAATTTGGGTCAAGGATATGTATTAAGAAGATTGATTAGAAGAGCAATAAGATACGGAAAAGAATTAGGAATCAGTAATAAATTTTGTGTTAATATTGCGGGAGTGGTGATAAATAGTTTTAAGAATTCTTATCCAGAGCTTGAAAGGAACAAAGATTTTATTTACAAAGAATTAGGTGAAGAGGAATTAAAGTTTGAGGTTACTCTGAAAGAGGGTCTAAGAGTTAGTGAGAAATTATTTAGTTCAAAAAAGCCTATAAAAAAGGAAAAATTTCTGAAGCTGATGAACCTTGACAGCAAGAAAAATATTCTTCGGGAAATTTTTAATAATAAGAGAAACGGCAAGAAATATGAAATTAAGGAGGCTGGTATTTCTGAAGAGGAAATTAATAGAGCGACTGTATCTGGAAAGGAGGCTTTTGATTTATATCAATCTTTTGGATTTCCTATTGAAATGATAGTTGAATTAGTCAGAGAAAGGAAAAATTTGGTGGATATAGATGGTTTTGATGAGGAATTTAAAAAACATCAAGATTTAAGCAGAAGCGTTTCTTCTGGGATGTTTAAATCTGGACTGGCTGATTATTCTGATAAAACTAAGAGATTACATACTGCAACTCATTTGTTGAATGAGGTTTTGAGAAGACTATTGGGCAGGGATATAAAACAGAAGGGATCTAATATTACCTCAGAAAGATTAAGGTTTGATTTTAATTTTCCAAGAAAATTAACAGAAGAGGAAATTAAGAAGATTGAAGAATTAGTAAATAAAAAAATTAATGAAGAGTTAAAAGTTAAGAGGGAAGAAATTCTTTTGCAGAAAGCTATAGACTCTGGGGCACAAGCTGAATTTGGTGCTAAGTACCCTGATATTGTTTCTGTTTATACTATTGAGGATTCAAACGAGAAGAATGGATGGTTTAGCAAGGAGATTTGTACAGGGCCACATGTTGAAAATACAAAAGACATAGGAAAATTTAAGATTATAAAAGAAGAGAGCGTTGCTGCTGGAATTAGAAGGATAAAGGCAAGTGTGGAATAATAATATTTATAAGCCTTCTTTTATAATTAATATGTGTAGAGAAGAGGAAATATGAACCAACAAGGAAAGACAAAAGAATTTTTTATGCATCTTGGAGGAGCTATTTTAGTTGCGATATTAGCTATTGGAATTCTCGCCTATTTTGGTATCTTTAGTTCTGGGAAGTATATTACAGGTTCAGCTGTTGTGAACCCTCCTTTTTATGTGGACGCTTGGAATGTGCAAGCGGATACTGGTTCTGGTAAGGCAGGCATAGTACTTGAGTTGAAAAATAATGGAAAAGAGGATTATAATATAGAGAGTGTAAGCGTTTCTGGGTGCGGATCTTATAGTAGGGCGATTCCTATTACTAAGGATTCTTTATTAACAATTAGCATTGATTGTGGCACATCCTTAGTTGTAGATGAGATATTTAAGGGAGATGTAATGGTGGTTTATAGAAAGATTGGTAGTTCTATTGATTTGACTTCTCTAGGAGAAATAGATGAGAAGATTACGTCGTAAAAGTAAAACTTATTTTTTATTTTATTGTAAATTATATTGCGCAGAAAGGGAGATTTTATTCTCCGTAATACTCTAAGGTAAGACCTTGGGGGTTTCACAGAAGGCAAAAGAATTAAAAACATATTCTCTTTTATTTTGGGATGGAAGAAAAAGTATCATTTAAGGATTTTCAGAAGCTTGATTTGAGAGTTGGGAAAATTATTTCTGTGGAGGATCATCCAAATGCTGATAATCTTTATGTTCTAAAGGTAGATTTTGGCAATGAAAGAAGAGAGATAGTGGCTGGATTAAGGAAACACTATTCTAAGAATGATCTGGAAGGTAAGAAAGCTGTTTTTGCTGTTAATTTAGAGCCCGTAACTTTGCGAGGGGTGAAAAGTGAAGGTATGATTCTTGCTGCTGTAAGTGGAGATGAATCACAGGTTGTTTTTATTGCACCTGAAAATCAAGATATTGGGGAAGGAAGCGAGATACGGTAGAATAAGTATTATATAATATGTATTGCTTTATGTGGTAAGTGATATAATATTTGTATCACTTTAGAAAGGTTTTTTGGAGGCGACTATTTTTAAATGGAGTTTAATCTTTCTATGGTTGTGAAAATACTAAACACTATTTAATAATTTTTTTTTGGGCTCATTTAAATTTTATAGGATAGAGACTTTTTTTCTCATTTGTTATTTTTAATTAGATAAGTTTTATAATGGTTGTAGTATTATCTAACGTATGAAAAAAATATTAGATTTACCCTATAATGATTTCAAAACAGAATTTTTTGTGTTGCCTAAAATAGATGAATTTCTAAGAGATAATAATGTCAAATATAAAGAATTTCTTCCTGATGAACATTACTTTTATGAAGTTCTATTATTTGAAATTATAGATTGGGATAAAGATGGTAAACCTGATAAAAAATTTGGCAATTCCTTCAGAGTACTTTATTATGGAATAATTGAGCAATGGAAAGACAAAATTCCAGAGGGTTTCAATGATAATTTTAAGCATAATAAGAAAGACATTTTAGGAGATAGGCGGCAAATAGTATCGGAGACAAGGAATCACCCAGCATTTAGTATAAAATATAAAATACTAAGAGAAAATTAAGATAAATGACAAAATTTTCAACCTATTTATAAATCTATAATTTCAATAATCTTGCTAACTATATAATTTTCATTTAAATTACCATCAATATTAATGATAAAATCAGCATATTTAACATATAGTGATTGTCTTTGTGCGTAAACTGATTTTAAGTTGCCTTTCTTAAGACCTATAATTCCTCTGCTTGGTTTATTATTCATCCTCTTTTCTATATTTTCTAATGAATCGTAAAGGAAAATTATCGGAGGTCTTTTTAAGGAAGTTCATTGCTTTATCGGAGTATATTGCGCTTCCTCCTGGCGCTATAACAGTATTTTTTACTTTTAGGTTAAGGGTTTGATTTTCTTCTTTTTTTAACAATTCCTTCTCACCAAAATTATCTATTATAGATTGGATGCTCATACACTTAGATTCTTCTATTAATTTATCTATATCTATAAAATTATATTTTATTTTTTCTGCTAATGCTTTTCCAAAGAAACTTTTTCCTACAGCAGGCATCCCTATCAATGTAATGTTCATATTATTTATCTATAAAATAACCTGTCAAGAAAAGAAGATTCTTTTTTGTATGTTGTATTGCTAATTATTCTGGAGGCAATGTTTTTGTAAGCTAAGGCTGCCTT
Source organism: Nanobdellota archaeon (assembly GCA_030647095.1). Lineage (GTDB taxonomy): Archaea > Nanobdellota > Nanobdellia > Pacearchaeales > GW2011-AR1 > UBA73. The sequence goes on from JAUSKH010000063.1 coordinate 18,600, forward strand.
ACTTTTTGGATACGCATCAATTATGGAGCTTTTAGATACTAAAGCGTATTGTACTTTTGCGTCGTCTGGAACAACGCCAATTATTGGAAGTTCGAGCATGTCTCTTATATTTGATATAGGCATTTCTATTTTTGATCTTTTGACTTTTGTTACTATAACTCCTCTAATAGGTTTGCCCATTTGTTCAGCAAGTTTTACTGTTTTTAGAGCATCAGTTACAGCAGGAATTTCAGGATTTGTAACAATTATTAATTCGTCTGCTGCTTCGATTGCAGCGATGGCTTCTTCACCTAGACCTGCAGCTGAATCGTAAATAATGTATTCAGCCATTTTTCTGAGTTTTTTCCCAACATCTTTTAATTTTCCATGATTTATTTTGCGAAGTTCGTTTATTGATAGAGAGCTTGGTATAATTTTAGTTCCTGATTCATGTTCATACATTGCATCTGCTATTGTTGCTTTTCCTGATAATACATGATTAAGACTTATAGGGACTATAGGGGCGCCTAGATGCAAGCCAATATTTGGAGTTGTAAGATTTGCATCAACAATAATTACTTCTTTTCCGAATGAGTTTAACGCTATGCCTAGATTGATTGCTGTAGTTGTTTTACCTACTCCACCTTTTCCCGACGTAATAGTTATTAGTTTGCTCATTTTTTATTTGAATTTTCCCTTTTTTCATATGATATTTATAGTGAAAGACTTTTGTCTTTCCCTAAATGTCAAGAACTTTCAGTTCTTGAGCATAGGTAGATGTAAAAGAAATTATTTTATAGAGCTTATAAATCTTTCTAGTAAAGAAGCATATTCTTTTAGTTTATCTAGATTTATATTTATTATTTGATTTTTGTAAAATACTTTTAGATTAACTCCTTTCCTAAATTCGTTTTCACGTACCTTGTCTAATTTGTCTATATCTCTAAAAAATTCATAGAGATTAAGAGTTTCGCTGATTATCTGATTATTTATATAAATCCTCTTTAGTTGTATTAATTTTGCTCTTGGAGCGTTTGGTACAGGTTTCCACTTTCTTTCTTTCTTTGCTCTTTCTACAAGTCTGTCTATGCCTTTTTCAATCATGTTTTTCCATCTGGACAGAAGATTAATAATGACGTCACAAGTCTTCGTATACTTAAGGCTTACGTAAAGAAGATGGTCTGCACTAATTTTCTCTTTTATTATGTCTTCCATTAATAAATATAAAATACCGAATGGATGTTTAAAGGGTCATCCTATTTAAATACCTTTCTGAATTTAACGAGGATTAGTGTTTATGAGAGTTTCAAGATTGCTTCTGCTATATCTCCTGATTCTTCAAGAGCTTTTTTTGCTTCTTTCTCTGTTGCCCCTGTTTTTTCTATAATCAGTTTAATATCTTCTTCATTAGTTCTTTCTTCCGAAGGTTCTTCAGTGGCATCGCCAGCGATCTGCCAGGTTTCCTGTCCTGACATTGTGACTCTTTGTATAGATGGATTTTCAATTATAATTTTTGAATCTTGCTTTTCTATTATAACACGAGTTGCTTCTATCTCTTCCTGCGAGATTCCCATCTGTCGCATCATTGCCTGCATTTTTTTAGGATCTATTTTACCCATTCCTGGAAACATGTAATATTCTAAGAAGGTTATTATTTATAGTTTTGCAATTTATATTTTATTCTCTATAATCTTTTTTTACTGTAAATTCAGGTTCTCCAGCTACTTCGTATATTTCAGCTAATCTTTTTGCATCTTTTAGATATGTTGGGGATTCGATAGTAATCCTGTTTTTTATAAGATCTACATTACAAACCTTATTTTCCATATTTCCTTCCCTACGTCTAACAGTTATACTATATGGAAATATATTATCCTCGCTAAAGAAATAGTCGCCTAACTGTTTAACCCTTCCACTTAGTTTTCCTGCACTATCTTCTTCTGCTATTTCTTCTCTGGTTTTTCCTACTATTTTTACCATTTTGATACGAATGGTAGCTTATTTATAAGAATTGTTGTTATGATAAGATACTTATTATTAAACAACAATAGGCCAGAATAGTTTAAAGAGAAGCACAAGTAAGATTATTGCTACTACAAAACCTATTACTTGTATAGGCGTTATAACGAATTTGCTTCTATATTCTTCATCATATCTAACAATTCCGCCAAAGCCTTGTAAGTGAATTTTGCTGCTTTCTGCCATGATTTATTTATTGAAAGATGGTATAAAAAGTTATCTTTTTTGTTTTTATTTATGAGAAAGGTTTAAAAGTGGTAAAACTAGAGATTTTTATGAATATAAAATACACTGTTGATGGGTTGCCGATTGTATCACGAGAAACTATAGATGTATTTCAAAGAGATATGCTGCGAAGATGTACAGAAGGGAATGATTCAGAGTTTTCTTTAGAAATCGTTAAAAGAATCGTTAAAGAAAATCCATATTTAGCAAACGCGGCTGAGGAATTTTACGGGCAGACAAACCAAAGAGACGGAAAGCCGTTGGAACCCTCAGAGGATTATTATTTTGGGATTGGAGTAACGTACGAGCTTTTGAGAAAACAGGCGGAATCTAATAATTTAGAAAGAAAAGAATAGAAGTCTATTTATTATTCTCACTTTTCTTCTAATCTTTTTAGAAATCTTTTCTTATCCTTTCCTGGAACGTCTTTGCCCCAAAGAACAAATATTCTGTTTATTTTACTCCAGTATTTTTTTGGAGCTATTTTCATCATTTCCATTTCTGTTTCACGCGGCGTTTTTGTATTAACTATATTTAAGACGTTAAGTAAACGATGGCAATGTGTATCTATAGTTATAGAGTCTTTATTATAAACCTCTGATAAAACGAGGTTTGCTGTTTTTCTGCCAACACCTGGAATTTCTACAAGCGATTTTATGCTATCTGGAATTTTTCCATTGTGGTTTTTTATTAGATATTGGGCTGCTGCAACAACATTCTTTGCTTTTGTTTTATTATAATTAAGAGATTTGAAGATTTTTAGAACGTCTTTGTTATCAGCTTTTGCAAGAGATTTTAGTGTTGGGTATTTTTTGAACAGGTTTTCCGCTATTGGAATTGTTGTTTCATCTCTGGATTGAGCTGACATGATTGTGGTTATTAGCGTTTGCCAATCGTGCTGCCAGCCTTCACCTGCAAGACGTTTTTCACTTTTACTATATTTTTTCTCTGCTGCTTTGAAAATTTTGAGGAAGTATTCTTTTTTATTCATAAATGAATAATGAAACACAACTTTAAATATGTTATATCCTTTTTCTTTTAATGGTTAATAATTCTTTAAAAGGCAAAGTTGTTTTTATAACTGGGGCTAGTTTGGGCATTGGAAAAGAAACTGCTTTTGCATTCGCCCGTGAGGGATGCAAGTTAGCACTGACTTACTATAAAGACGAAAAAGAAGGAAAAGAAGTTTTGGCAAAATGTAAAGAATTAGGTGCTGAGGATGTTTTGTTTGTCAAGCTTAATTTGATGGAAGATCTAAGTATCAAAGAGGTTGTAAAGAAAGTCGTTGCAAAATATAGGTATATTGATATTCTTATCAATAACGCAGGTATTGTTGTTTGGAAGAAATTGGCTGAACAGAGTTTTCAAGAGATTGAGCAGCAGTTAAGAATAAATCTAGAAGGGCTTATAAAAATGACTCGTGAGTCTCTTCCATTTATACATGAGATGGTTATTAATCTTGCGAGTGCAGCTGGTCTTGAAGGTTATGAAGAAATAACTACATATTGTGCTACTAAATTTGGGGTTAGGGGATTTACAAAGGCATGTGCTGCTGAAATGTCAAATATTAAATCTTATTCTATAAATCCAGGAGTTATTGCAACAAGGATGAATGACTTTCAGGGGATGCCTCCAGAGAAAGTAGCAGAGGTTATTTTGAATGTTGTTAGAGGAGAGTATATCCTTGAGTCAGGAGATGACGTTAATATTTGGGATTATGTTAGTTAGATTTTGGATAAATCTAACAACCAATAATCTTTTAATGTCTTTTTTCTATAGCTTTTAATGGTTGAATTAGGTATAAATGCTATTGAAGAAAAATGGAGGAGATATTGGGAGAAAGAAGGAATTTATTCTTTTAATCCAAAGAGTAAGAAGAAAGTTTATTCTATAGATACTCCTCCTCCAACTGTTTCTGGAGAGATGCATATAGGGCATGCTTGTTCTTATTCTCAGCAGGATTTTATTGTACGTTATAAGAGAATGAAAGGATTTGAAGTTTTTTATCCTTTCGGGACAGATGATAATGGACTACCTACAGAAAGACTTGTTGAAAAAAGGAAAGGAGTAAAAGCAAGAGACATGTCTAGAGAGAAATTTATTGAATTATGCATGGAATTTTTGAAAGAAGAGAGGCCAAAATATATTCAGGATTGGAAGAATATTGGGATAAGTTGTGATTGGAATATTCTTTATTCTACTATTGATAGTCATTCTAGAAGAATTTCTCAATGGTCTTTTCTTGATTTGCATAAGAAGAAAAGAGTTTATAGAAAAGACGCGCCTTCTATGTGGTGTCCGGAGTGTAAGACTGGAGTTGCGCAAGTAGAAATTAAGGATAAAGAAGTAGATTCTACTTTTAACGATATTGTTTTTAAAGTAGAAGGAAAAACTTTAATTATTGCTACAACAAGACCAGAGTTATTGCCTGCTTGTGTTGCAGTATTTTATCATCCTTCTGATAAGAGATATAAAAAATTGAAAGGTAAAATGGCTAAGGTTCCGTTATTTGATATGGAAGTTCCAATAATGGAAGATGAAAGAGCTGATCCTGAAAAAGGAACTGGAATAGTTATGTGCTGCACTTTTGGCGATCAGACAGATATGGAGTGGCAGAAAGCACATAACTTGTCTATAAAAATGGCTATTTCTGAAGAGGGTAGGATGACTGAACTTGCTGGAAAATATAAAGGAATGTCAATTAAGGAAGCTCGTAAAAATATCATAAATGATTTGAAAGAAGAAGGACTTTTGATTAAGCAAGAGCCAATAAAACATTTTGTTAATGTACATGAGAGATGTGGTACACCTATAGAATTTATTAAGAGTAAGCAGTGGTTTGTTAAATATCTTGACCTGAAAAAAGATATGTTAAAATGGGGTGAAGAGTTAGAATGGCATCCTAAATTTATGAAGCATAGATATGATAACTGGGTTAAGGGTTTACAATGGGATTGGTTGATATCTAATCAAAGATATTTTGGAGTTCCTTTTCCTGTTTGGTATTGCAAGAAATGTGACGAACCTATTATTGCAGAGGAGAAACAATTACCTGTAGATCCTATGAAAGACAAACCTTTTGCGAAGAAATGTTCTAAATGTGGAAGTAGTGAATTTGTTCCTGAGACAGATGTTTTGAATACATGGTTTACCTCTTCTATGACACCTCAACTTTCTACTTATTTGATTAAGGATAAGGAAGTGCAAAAAAAGATTTTCCCTATGGATTTGAGACCGCAGGCACACGACATTATTACTTTTTGGCTTTTCAATACAATGGTAAAATCAAGGTTGCATTTTGGTAAAAATCCTTGGAAACATACAGCTATTTCTGGTTTTGTTACTTTAGAAGGTGAGAAGATGTCGAAGTCTAAAGGAAATGTTGTTAGACCTAGAGAAGTTATTGAAAAGTATGGTGGAGATGCTGTAAGATATTGGGCTTCATCTTCAAAATTAGGAGAAGATATAAATTATCAAGAGAAGGATGTTTTATCAGGGAAGAAATTTGTCGTCAAGATGCTTAATGCTGCTAATTTTGTTTTTATGACTTCAAGATTTTTGAAGCCAGATGGAAATCTTGAGGGTGCTCAAGAATCTACTAAATCAGATAAGATTCTTGACAATTTGAAATATGAAAAAAAGATGCCTAAAATTTTAGAGAGCGATAGATTATTTTTGAAAGAGTTGAATAAAGTAATAACTAGTACGACTGAGGCTTTTGAAGATTTTAATTATTCAAAAGCAAAGCTAGAGGCTGATGGTTTCTTTTGGAAGACGTTTGCTGATAATTATTTAGAAATTGTCAAATATAGAATATATAATGGAACTACGGAAGAAAAGGCTTCTGCTGGTTATGCGCTTTATCAAGGTTTGTTGGCGATTCTAAAAATGATGGCTCCATTCACACCATATATTACTGAAGAGATTTACCAGCAGCATTTTAGTAAAAATGAAGGTAAGAAATCAATACATATAGAGGAATGGCCTATTCCTTTGAAAATAAAGGAGAATAAGACTGATGATGAAGTTTGGGATAAATTAATTGAAGTAATGACTTTAACTAGGCAAAAGAAGTCTGAAGCTAAGAAGTCTGTTAAAGTTGAGATTATTTTGAGTTTGCCAAAAAAGGATTTGGAATTATTGGATAAAGTTCTAGGAGATTTGAAGAGTGTTTTGAATGCACGGGAAATTAGAGAGAGTAAGGAATTGGAAGTTGAGTTTGTTTAGATTAGTTTTATAAACATATAAATCTATTATTATATATGAACCAAAGAGGAGAGAGGTATTCTTCTGAAAATAGACCACATAATGAAAGTTCAGATATTAGTCAGAATATTGGGTATAAACAACTTACTTTTTATTTTGCTGATAAAAAGCAGAAGAATTTATTTGAAGATGTGAAAAAAGAAGAAGTTGTGGAACATCCGAGACATATTCCTGGACAGTTGGAATTGTTTAATTAGCGAGTATGATGTTGGTATGATAAAGTTAATTTTATTAAGATGTGGTTTGGATTATATTCATGAAACAGTCAATTATTATATCTTTAATTGGTTTAGCTTTTAGTTTTATTGGTAGTTTATTTTTAGTTTTTGCTGTAAAGATTATACCTCTAACTAATTATTCTACTCAAGAAGGATTATCTGTTAGCATTTATTTTGCAGACCTTCCTGCTACAATAAGCTAAGTTAATATGAATATCTATATTTCTGGTATAATTCTACTTGCAGTAGGATTTGTTTTTCAATTTATAGGAATATTAAAGGAGAATTACAAGCACTAACATTTATTAAGCTTCATTAGGTTTTTTTAATATGGAAATAGATCCTCATAAAAAGGCAGAATTGGAAGATTTAGTTGCTCTACTGGAAAGCATAAGAGGAAGACATACAGAGTTGGTAACTGTTATGATTCCTGCTGGTTCAAATATTTTCCCTGTTGTAAGACAGCTTGAGGCAGAGAGGTCTACTGCAGAAAATATAAAATCAAAGCAGACTAGGTCTGCTGTTATTGATTCTATTGATATGATTATTAGAGAATTAAAGAATTATAAACAGACGCCTCCAAATGGTCTTGCACTTTTTGCTGGAAATATTTCTGATAAAGAAGGTATGCAGGACATTAAGATTTGGGCTATTGAACCTCCTAAGCCACTTAATGTTAGAATATACAGATGTGATCAGGTTTTTGTTGTTGATCCTCTGAAAGAAATACTTGATGTTGAAGAGATTTATGGTTTGTTAGTTATTGATAGGCAGGGAGCAACAATAGGAGTTTTGGAAGGAAGGAGAATAAAAGTTTTACAGAAATTGACTTCCGGAGTTCCGGGGAAGGTAAGGGCTGGGGGACAGTGTCTTGCTCCAGATACTTTTGTTGAGACGCGGGAAGGAAATAAAAAAATAAAAGATTTGAAAATTGGTGATAAGATTAAAGCCTTAGATATAGAAAAGCAAAAGATAATTTATACGAAGTGTATTAATAAATGGAATAACAATAAAAATGAATGCTTTGAATTTACTACAAATAGTAATAAAACAATTATCTGTTCTGGAGATCATTCATTGTTTTTATATGATAATTATAAGTTATTAGAAATACCGGCGAGTATGATATTAAAAGGAACTGTTTTAATTAATGATAATCAAGAATTTGAAGAGATAAATAGAATAAAAAAGATTAGTAAAGACATTCAGCTGGTTGATATAGAAACTGAGAATAAAAACTTTTTTGCTAATGGAGTATTGGTTCATAATTCATCTCAGAGATACCATAGAGTTACAGAAGGGCTTGCTAAGGAGTTTTACAGGAGAGTGGCTGAAGAGATGAAAAGAATATTTTTTGACATGCCTAAGTTGAAGGGACTTTTAGTGGGAGGACCAATACCAACAAAAGAAGATTTTTTGAAAGAAGGGGATTTGGTTACTGTTTTGAAAGAAAAAGTTATTGCTATAAAGGATTTAGGTTATACTGATGAACATGGTTTGGAGTTATTAGTTGAAGACTCATGGGAGGATATTGCACAACAGGAATTGATAAAAGAGAAGAATATTTTGAATAAATTTTTCCAGACTTTAGGAAAGGATTCAAAAATGACTGCTTACGGCTTAGAAAGAGTAAAACTTGCCTTACAGCGAGGGTCTGTTGGATTGCTTATTGTTTCTAAGGAACTTCCTAAAGAAGAGATAGCTGAATTGGAAAAGATGGCTGAGAACATTGGGGCAGAAATGGTTGTTGTTTCTAGTGATCATCAAGATGGCGAGCAATTCTTTAATTTGACTAAAGGTGTTGGTGCTGTTTTGAGATTCGCGATGGAATAAGAATTATTAGTTACCCTTTCTTACTTTTTGTAATTTAGGGTTTGGGAAGGCGGTTCCCCAGTGATATGTTGTTTGAACATCAGCTAGTTCTTTTGTCCATCTAATCATAAACTCTTCGATTTCTTTTGGTTCTAGATGTTCTGTTCTATCATGGGTTGTAAATAACGAGAAGCCATAATAATCTATAGGATTAACAATATTATGACCGTTAGTTTTATACCATTCTGTTCCTGGAAGCATTGTGGCAGATAAGCACAATGCCGCATCTAAATAACCTTCTTGAATAAGTTTTCTATCTGTTGATAATTCTTCTTCAAAAGTTTTCTTTGTTTGTTCTGGTGTTCCAATTATCGCGCTAGTGAAAATATATATTCCTGCTTCTTCTCTTAACTTTTTTAAGTTGTCCAGTCTACTTTTATATTTATTAGACATAGAAGCAGAAGCACTAGAGTCTTTATTCCAGTTTCTGGGATTAAATGGTATGTACAGTGCAGTAACTCTACCTTCCCCATTTTTATTGTATTCTATGAATTGTTCTGCAACATCATCACTTAAAGATTCAAACTCAACTCCCCCATTATCTTGCCAATAAAATCCGTAGTTTTTCATTAATCTTAAGATTTCAGGTAAGTGTGTTTTTGGTTTCCATAAAAAGGCATCATCTTGTACAACTATTTCTTCAATGCCTGCTTCCTTGAATATTCTTAATTGTTCATCTAATCTTTGATATTCTGATGCTGTAACTCTATCTCCAACTCCATTTCCGGCCAAACAAAAGGCACAATCTCTAAAACAACCTTTAGTGAACATGAAATCTATTGTTTTTCTACCATTTGTTGGGGGAGTATATGTTGGAATAATAGGATAATCATTTTTTTCTAATATTTTGGGATCTAAAAGAGGAAAATTTGCTAAAGATTGAGATCCGCCATTAATAATTCTGTCACCTATTCTTCCTTCAACTATGTCTTCAATTACGCTGACTGCGTCTCCTATAACTATATGATCTACATAATCTTTATTCTCAGTAAAAAACTGTTCCGGTAGTGCGCTTATATGCTGTCCTCCAAAAATTATTTTAATCTTTGGAAAATTTTCTTTTATTGATCTTGCTAGAGACGTTGCGGGAATGTAGTTTGCAGTTGCTATAAGAGGTATACCGATAATATCAGGGTTTTCTTTTTCAATTTCCGATAGAGTATTTTCAAGAGAAGTTCCGGTTCTTACTAGAGTTCGTGAAACAATTGCTTTTTCTGGAAAAGCAGTATATTTATCAACAAATTCTTTTGGAGATAAACTCCAATAGTCAGACATTTTTTCTTTTTGAAAGTCCTGATTTTTAATATCTAAATCTTTCTCTGAAACTGACTCTTTATCTAATACCCTTTTAGATAAAGTTTGATTATATAATCCTCCATTCCGAACTACCTCATCTAAGTACCTTACATTATGTCCTTTATCTTTTAATCCTGAAGCTAAATATACAATACCCAAATAAGGACAAGTTCTAATCGGATCCCAGACTGCATCAGTCACCAATGGTGGTTTTATGAACATTATGTTCTTTTTCTTTCCAGTAGATATATTAATCATTTTATTCCTGTTATCTACTAATGAGTGATAATGAAAGTTAAATAAAACTTATTTTCTAATAATCTACAAAAAAGACAAGATTTAAATATAAAATGTAATTATTATAAATAATACCATGGAAGAGAAGTTCAAGCTTGATTTAAAGGATAGAAAGATACTTTTTGAATTGGATAATAATTGCAGACAGTCTTGTTCACAGATTGGGAAGAAAGTTGGTTTATCTACAGAGGTTGTAAATTATAGGATTAAGAAACTTGAAGATGAGAAAATAATAACACAGTACCAGTTAATTGCTAATTTATCAGGACTTGGAATAATACAGTTTAAGATTTGTTTAACTTTACAGCATATAAATTCTGAGAAACTAAATTCTATAATAGATAAATTAAGGAAGAATAAGTCTGTTAAGTGGATAGTTTCTACAAAAGGAAACTGGGATTTATTAATTGCCTTGGAAACTGATAGAATTGATAAGATCGACGAGTTGAAGAATGAAATATTGAGTCTATTTTCAGGATATGTTAGAAATAAAGCTCTTTCTATCCTTGTTGAAGCTTCCATTCATGGAAGAGGGTATTTAATCGAAGGAAAAAAGAATCTTAGGAAAGAAAAAGTTGTTATGGGGCAGGATAGGAAAATTAAGGTTGATGATACTGATATGAAAATATTAAAACAATTAGCTGAAAATGCTCGAAAGCCAATTATTGATATTGCACATGAATTAAAAATCAGCGAGAGAATAGTGAATTATAGAATCAAACAGATGGTTAAGAATAAAATCGTCTTAGGTTTTAAGATAGCTTTAAATTATGAAAAGTTAGGACTTCACTTTTATAAGCTTTTTATTTATTTAGATTCACCTGAGAAAAATAGAATTGCTGATTTTATAAGTTATTTGGAAGTGCATAGAAATGTTATTCATCATGTTAGAGTGCTGGGAAATTGGGATTTGGAGCCAGAGTTCGAGACTTATTCAGAGCGAGAATTTAATGAGCTTCTAAAGGAGATGAAAGATAAGTTTTCAGATATAATAGCAGGAATAGATATTATCACAATTGACAAAGAACATAAGTTTGTTTACTTTTAATTGCTAAGAAAGAAATTTTTAAAAAATAGTTAGTCTCTGTCATTTATCAAAGGTATATAACTAACTTTTAGGGGTGACTTTATTTTCTAAGGTGGGGGCAAACCATATAAAGTTGGTGTTTGTTGTGGGAAGATGGAGACAGAGCAGAAACAGAAACCTAAGCAGGAAGACCTTATTTTAGAGGCAAAGAAGTTTTTTGATACTCATAAGCAGGAGATAAGAGAGAGCGTTAGAAGCGGGTCCGGAGTTGTAAAACTTAGTTTCCCCTGGATTGCTGAATTCTCTCCCACTTTATCTGAGAATCTTTTGCAATTACCGGAGGAAACCATAGCAATTTTAGAAACTGCTTTGGAAGAATCTAATTTAATAGAAAGACCCAGAATAAGACTTGTTGATTTGCCTGCTACTCAAGTTAAGATTAAAATTAGGGAGATAAGAGCAAGACATTTGGATCAGTTATTATGGATAGAAGGTATTGTAAGACAGGCTTCTGATGTTAGACCTCAAGTTGTTAATGCTAGATTTGAGTGTCCGAGTTGCGGAGCGATTTTATCTGTTCTTCAGATAGATAGGAAATTTAGGGAGCCAACCAGGTGTTCTTGTAATTGGCGCGGTGCTTTTAAGTTGCTTTCTAAGGAAATGGTTGATGCACAAAGACTTGTTCTTGAAGAATCACCAGATACACTTGAAGGAGGAGAACAGCCAAGAAGACTTAATGTGTTCTTGAAGGAAGATCTTGTTGATCCTAAAATGGAGGAAAGGACAACTCCAGGAAGTAGAGTGATGGTTTTTGGTGTGTTGAAGGAAGTACCTGTACCCTTACAGACAGGAGCTATTTCAACAAGATTTGATATTGCAATTGAAGCGAATAATATCGTTTCTAGAGAAGAATCTTTTGAAGATTTGGAAATTAACGAGGATGATATGAAGGAAATTAGGGAATTGTCTGCCGATCCTTATTTGTTTAAAAGATTGTCGCAAAGTCTTGCACCTAGTATATATGGGTTTGAGCAAATTAAAGAATCTGTTTTGTTACAGCTTTTTGGAGGTGTAAAGAAAGTTAAGTCAGATGGTGGAGCTACTAGGGGGGATATTCATGTGTTGCTTGTTGGAGATCCAGGAGTCGCTAAATCTGTTCTGTTGAAGTATGTTTCAACTATTGCACCCAAAGGAAGATATGTTTCTGGTAAGGCTGTTACGGCCGCGGGATTGACTGCAGCTGTTGTGAAAGATGAATTCTTAAGAGGATGGGCGCTTGAGGCAGGAGCAATGGTTTTGGCTAATAAGGGAGTTCTTTGTGTTGATGAGATTGAAAAAATGGATGAACATGACAGAAGTACAATGCACGAATCTATGGAGCAGCAGTGTGTAACTATTTCTAAAGCTAATATTCATGCAACGCTTAGAGCTGAGACGACGGTACTTGCTGCTGGAAACCCTAAGCTTGGAAGATTTGATCCTTATACACCAATTCCTCAACAGATAGATATTTCTCCTGCTTTGTTGAGTAGATTTGACATCATTTTCATTATTAGGGACTTACCTAATAAGATACAGGATGAGGCAATTGCAACACATGTACTAGAGGAACATAAGCAGGATGTTATTAGAGATGTAATTAATCCCAAGCTACTGAAAAAATATATTGCTTATGCAAAACAGAAAGTAAAACCTAAATTGACTGATGGAGCTATTGAGGAAATAAAGAGTTTTTATATTAAACTTAGAAACCAGTCTGTGAAGTCTGATTCTGTAATAAAACCGATTCCTATTACTGCAAGACAACTAGAAGGTATTATTAGATTGTCAGAAGCTCATGCTAAAATGCATTTGAGGGAAGAAGTAAACAGGGAAGATGCGAAGATTGCAATAAAACTTTTAAAATATTCTTTAATGCAAGTTGGTTCTGATGAGGAAACTAAGTCTTTTGATATTGACAAGATGACTACTGGAATTACTTCTTCTAAGAGGGGGAAGATACTTTTAGTTAGAGAAGTAATTGCGCAGCTTGAATCTAAGTTAGGAAAATTGATTCCTATGGAAGAATTACATAAGGAAATTGCAGATAAAGTGACTGATATTGAATTAGAAGATGCTTTGTCACATCTTTCAAAAAGCGGAGCAATTTTCATGCCTAAAAAGGGTTTTATACAGAGGATGTGATAGATATTATATTTTAATAGATAAAAGCTTATAAGGGTATGTTTATAGAAAAGAATAAGCAAAATGGAAATTCTAAAAAAGAGAGAAGTTGAAAGATGAATGAACAACTGACTAACCAACCGATGAAGAGAAACGTGGCTTATAAGTTGCGTATTGGAAATGTTTTGGGTGGGAAAGTTATTCTTGATGGTGAGAGGTTTAAACATCTTGAAATAGATGACAAGAAAGTTGTTAGAGTTAATATAATAGCAAATGTAGTTGATAAGTTTTTGCAAGAAGGTGAGAAGAAGTATGCTTCTTTAACTTTGGATGATGCTACTGGACAGCTTAGAGTTAAATTGTTTGGAGAGGATGTTGAAAAAATAAATAAATTGAATCAGGGCGATACTGTTTTAGTAATTGGGCTTCTTAGAATTTGGAATAATGAGTTGTACGTAACGCCGGAAATTATGAAAAATAAAGAACCGAGTTATTTGCTTGTTAGAAAACTTGAAATTGAGTCAGAACAACCAAAGTCAATAGGTAAAGAGGCAGTTGCAGTTTTGAAAGATAAAATAATTGCAATGGTTAAGGAAGCTGAGAAGGACGGGGGAGTAGATATTGGTAAAATGATTATGGAATTACACGAGCCTCCTGAAGTTATTAATCAAGAGGTTCGTAAGTTGCTGGAAGAAGGCATGGCTTATGAGCCTAGGCCAGGTAAATTGAGATATTTAGGATAATGGATTCAAGAAGATTTAACGGTTATCCAATGCCACAAGTCAACCACTTATGGGCAGCGAAAGTTCTAGGAATGGAATTAAATAATAACAAAGGTCCAGATTTGATAAATGCTTCAAATGATGTTGGAGTTGAATTAAAATTTATGTTGAGTAACAGATCCTCTAATGGGTGGACTGTTCAGAATCATCAATTAAGATATAAAAATAATAATTTTACTTGTTATTGGGGTCTTGGAATTTATAATCTGGATAGAAATGTTAAAGAGATAGATACGGAGGATAAAGATCGATTAGAGGGGATGGTTGTTAAGCGTGAAATTTATATTGTTAATTATAACTGGATGAATCAATTTGCGCCTTCAAGAACCAGCGGTGGAACTGGTAGATCTAAATGGAATTACGTCTTTAGATATGCAAAGTTTAAAAGTTTACCAAGAATAGTTGAAAGTTACGAAGTTGATAAGGGGATTGTCCATATCACTAGAGGTGTTAGAGAAGAAGATTTTTTTATGTCAAGATACTTGACAGAAAACTCCACACTTTACTAATTATGGGACAGCCTGTTTAAGCTGAGGTATACGAAAGGGCTTTTTGATTAGCCAATTAGAAGAAGCTGTACCTTTTTAGTTTATTTCTTTAATCCAAGTTTAGCCCAGAAGCCTTTCTTTTCTTTTGCAACGTTTAATCTTATTGCTATCCAGATTAATAGGATTAGGGCTATGAAGAGAATTAAGAATCTCCAAATATTGCTGAAGTTTCTCCAATTAATGACTGTTCCGTAGAAGATTGCCCAGATGGCTGAACCAATTAACGCTGAACCGACAGGTTCTATGCTGAGAATGAAGTAACCAATTATAAGTGTGACAATACCAGCAATAAGGGCAATCCAGAATACATTTTTAGCATGCGTGTTTTGTTTATCATTAAATTGTTTGTTACAGAAATCACATTTTTTTAAAGAGGTTGTACAACCATTATCATCATAATCATAAATTGGTTGACCGCCATCAGCCGTGCATTGATTTGCTTGTTCTTGTAGCGTGCGTGAGAAAGTACAGTTTGGCGCTTCATAACTATAAGGTTTTACTGGATATGGTTCTGCATATGCATACATAGAAGAGTTGCAGAATTTATCGTATTGGGGACTTGGATAAAAAGCCTCTATTCCTTGCCAGAGGGCCAAAGCAAACACAATTACTATCCCAATACCAAGTACAAAGTTTTTTACTTTCACTATAAAAATAGCAAGCTTATCTTTATAAACCCTTTTAATATCTTATATAAATATAAAGCAATACGGTTTATTGATTAATATAATAACGTACTTTTTTACCAATTTTCTCTTTTCTTATGGCTTCTGTTTTTACTAATTGAGTTAAATAGAGACTAATCATTTTATAAGATAAGTCTTTGGCTACTTCAGAAGGTCTTGAGCCAGGATTACATTTGAGATAATCTAATATCTGCTGGAATCTTTCTTCTTTAGTTTTTCCATTAAGTATTGGTGAGATTGATTTATACAAATTAATTGCTGATATAGTATACTCTCTGAAACTTTGGCTATTTACGAATAAATTATGAAATTTTTGCATTTCTTGTAAGGCGGGTCCATCACCAAGCGCTTCTTTTATGGGTTCAACAAAATTAGTTAAAAAATTTCTTCCTTTTTCAAGAATATTTACTTCGGACTGTTCTTCACCACCTTTCCAACGCTTTCTTCTTGCGAACTCCTGTTTTACAAGTTCAGATAGAACCATAGAAATATCTTTTCTCTTTAAAAGACCAAGCGCTTTTTTTACTTCAGCACCAGTAACACTTCCTCTTTGATGTAATAGTTGAGATATGTCTTTTGTGAGGTGCGAATTACTAATAATCGGTTTAACTTCATTAGGGCTCTTTTTTGATATCCATTCGTAAGTTATGTATCCTTCTCCTTTTCGCGTTTCTCCAATAGATTCATATTGCAAAAATCCTATACTAGAAAGAGATCTTATAGAGTTTAAAATAGTCACACGATTTATAGAGGTTATTTTTTCTAAATCAACTATGCTTTTTTTGTTTCCGCTTTTCAGAGCTTCAAGAGTTTTTATTATATTTAAGGGGGCTCTTGTTTCTCCTTTGGGACTAGTTTTCCTAAGAATTTTAAACATACTTTTTTGATTTTGTACTACGTAATTTAAAGAAAAAGCAGATATTGGTAATCCATAATCCTTCCCTGCCGTTGTTAAACAGTAACCAAAATACGAATTTTTATCTTCATCTTTTATAATCTCTTCTTCTGCTACAGTACCAGTAGAAAAAAGTGTGTTGCAGCAGTAATTCCTAAAACTTTTTTTAAGTGGAAGGTAAGTGCTCTTTCCAACAGTCCTTTTTACTTTAGCTCGTATCTCAGATTCATTTGTTGGTATATTATTTAGATGCAAGAGAGTGATCATTTTAAACTCAGTATTTACTATGTTTAGAACTACATTTAATCTTCCTTCTAAGTCGTCTGGAAATGGAACTTCTTTGTGTGAAATAATTCTCATAAGGGCGCATTGAGGCAGCGGTTTAAAAATGTTAGTGTTTGCATTAAGTTTTTTTAGGAATGTTTAAAAAGCAGCTTTGTAAAACATAGTTATGGAATCTTACGAATTATTATTGAAAAACGCCTATGAAAAAGTGAAGGTAGTTGACAAAGGATCTGAAAGATTTGAAATACCTAAAGTTACAGGCCAAGTTTCTGGGAATAATACTTTTATTACTAATATAACTCAGATTGCAAGTTATTCAAGGAGACCTGTAGAGCATATTGTTAAATTTCTGCAGAAAGAGTTGGCTGTTTCCGGTAGACTTGAAGGTTCAAGATTGGTTTTGAATACTGTTTTGAATTCAGAAAGGGTAAATGAAAAAATACAACTTTATGCAAAGTATTTTATAGTATGTAATGTGTGCGGAAAACCCGATACAGAATTACTGTCCGAAAAAGGTATAAAATATAAGCATTGTCTTGCGTGTGGGGCGAAATCACCTATAAAGTACCATCTTTAATAAAAATGTACGTTAAAATTCATAAGTCTTATAGAAGTGTTGTTGCTGTGTGTGATGTAGATCTTATTGGCAAACTGTTTGAAGAAGGAAAGAAACAGTTGCATGCCAGGGAAAGCTTTTATAAAGGAGAGGATTTGAATTATGAAGAGGTTGTAAAAGTTCTTAAAATACAAAGCAGAGAGGATGCAACTTTTAATATAATTGGAGAGAAGTCTGTGAAGGCTGCCATTGATGCAGAAATTATTACTGAAGACGAGGTTGCATATGTACAGGGCATACCTTTTTTAATTGTTCTCTTATAATTCTTTATTTTTGTCTACAGAGAATTTGGGTAATTAAGTTATATCTAGTTCAAATTCTCTGTCTGGAAAATTCGAATAAACGGCATTATAATCAATCGAATTATCCATAAACCTACATTTAAAAACGCTTCTTTTTTAGATATACAGTATGGAAAAAATATATATGAAGCGATTAAAAGAAGTTCAGAATGATAAGAAAGAACTAGAAGAGAAATTAAATGTTTCTATCAAGATTATTGGAAGGAATGTTGTTTTTGAAGGACCTTCTATTGATGAGTACGAAGCAACTTTAATTTTTGAAGCTATTGAGTTTGGATTTAGTGTTAAGAAAGCCTTACAATTAAAGAATGAGGAGATGATGTTCAAGAAGATTCATATTAAAGAACATACAAAAAGAAATTTGACTGATATACTTTCACGTTTGATAGGTACTGAAGGTAAAACTAAAAGAATTATTGAAGATATTTCTGGATGCTTTTTAGTTATAAAGGAGGGAGAGGTTGGAATAATCGGAGATGGCGAAGCTATAGAGGCAGCCACGATGGCAATTATAAACTTAATTAAAGGATCAAAGCAGTCAAATATATACAGATATCTTGAGAGATCAAATAGTGATAAGAAAGAGATAAGCAGAGAATTAAAATAATATTAAAAAAGAAAAATTAAAATAATAAATCTTTGTTAGATTATCTTCTTTTCTTTTTCTTAGCTGCCTTTTTTTTCTTTGCCATTGTGATTTCACTCCTTTTATCTTGTTATACTTAGAACATTTTTGTTTATAAATTTATCTAAAACTTTATTTTAAATAAAATTATTTTCATTTTAGATAAATTGCAGATTAATTTTTATCGAAGGCAATTTATTTTTAAGAATAATTCATAAATTTTATAATATCCTTATACTTTTATTTTCTTAAGATTTGATGATTATTCGAATTATTTTTGGTTTTTTGCTACAAAAAATAGCTGCTATAAATTTATGAGGCGCGAAGCGCCGAATGCGCAAGGTTGTTTTGAGCGCGTAAATCAAACGTTTGAGATGTTTATATTTAATATTATTAGTATGAGAGCAAGATTTATATAACGTGTTTATCTGAATTTTTCAAGTCCCGGTAGCTCAGTTGGTAGAGCACATGGCTGTAGTACGGAGTTTAAACGTGAAGAAAGAACACGAACTTACAAAGACCGACGTAGATATAATATAGATGCAGTAACTAAACGTAGGAAAAAAATCCGCTTAAAGGCGATTGCATATTCGGGCGGGAAATGTACTAAGTGTGGATACTGCAAATATCCTGAAGTCTTGGAGTTCCATCACAAAGATCCTTCGCAGAAGGATTTTAATGTCTCAAGTAAGGGGCATTGTAGGAGCTGGGAAAGAGTTCGTAATGAGATAGAGAAATGTGATTTGCTATGCGCAAATTGTCATAGAGAACTTCACGTTGAACTAAATAAAGTAGCAGCTTCCAAAGGAAACTTTGGAATGAAAAGCGAGTAAATTCAGGGAAACCCTACAATTAAGTTGAGGGCAATCCTGAGCCAAGCCCGAAAGGGAAGGTGCAGAGACTAGACACTCGCCTCCTAAGACTTAGCAATAAGTTATGGAGATGGTATAGTCCTACCCTCCAAGAGATTGGAAAAGGTCGTAACCATGGGGTCAGAGGTTCGAGTCCTCTCCGGGACGTTTTATTTTTTGAGAAACATTTTTAAGCATAAAAAATATACTGTATAGATGATAATCTATAAGGGATACTATCATTTTAGGAAAGGAAATGGTTCTATAGCTGCCTGTTCTTGTGAGGGTGTTAATGGTTATCGTAATGCCAATTTAATGATTGTTTTTATGCAACCTAGGAAATATTATATAGGTGTTAATAATAAAGATTCTCTTGAAGAGCAAGTAAAATCAGTTTTACATGAATTTGCACATATTGGATTGGAACATCCCTTTATTAAACTAGATTCAGAAACTCCTGAGATGAATGCAAGAGCTGAAGACGAAGCGATTAGATTCTATAATAAAAATTCTCCTTTAGTTGGTAGAATAAGAGAAATATTAGTAGATAAAAAATGTTAAGGATTATTATTTGTTGAATAATAAATAAATTCCTATTCCTAAAAGTATTAAGGCTATAATTATTGAAATTGATATGATTATCCTTTTTCTTTTAGATTTTGTTTTTTTTCTTTCATAATAAGCGTCGTAAGCTCCACTAATTTCCTTTTTATCTTCTGGGTCTAATTCAGGGTTTTGTTGTTTTTTATACTGGAAGGTCATTAGACCACCTGTTGATACTTGTTCTGGCATGTTATTTAATTGATAAAAAGTTTTAAATATGTTCTTATTATATCTAAAAGAAGGGTTGGTATAAAAAGTGGTGGATATGGGTGATCGTTTTTATTACCTTGATAGTAGCAGGATTTATTTTATATCGGTATATGTTTATTGATAGTTCTAATGATATAGTTTTTAATGAGCAGGTAAAGGGGCAAATCAAAGATTTATTTAATAGTACCAATACAAATAATACAATCGGAGCATAAATCGTTATTATTTTTTTAGAGTACAGGTTTTTATAGGGAGAATTTCTATTTAATAGATGATAAAGGAAAAGAAAACAGTATTATTGGGTATGTCTGGAGGTGTAGATTCAAGTGTAGCAGCGCTTATTTTAAAAAAAGAAGGTTATAGAGTTATAGGCGCTTTTATGAAGAATTTTTCTGATACAAAGAATAAACTTACAGGAGAGTGTGCTTGGCAGGAAGAGAAAGCGATGGCACAGAAAATCGCTGCTATGCTTGAAATTCCTTTGATTATAATAGATTCTGAGGAAGAGTATAAGAAAGAGGTTGTTGACCCTATGTTTAAAGCTTATGCTAAAGGATTTACACCTAATCCTGATGTTTTATGCAATAAATTAATAAAATTTCCTGTTCTTTGGAAGAAAGCTCAAGAGTTGGGAGTTGATTATATTGCAACAGGGCATTACGTTAGGATTAGAAAGAGTTCTAAGGGATATGAAATGTTAAGAGGCAAAGATGATTATAAGGATCAATCTTATTTCTTGTATGAGTTGAATGAAAAAGATTTGGAGCATACACTTTTTCTTATGGGAGAGTATACTAAAGAGGAAGTAAGAAAGATTGCTAAAAAGAATGGATTTTACAATTGGGATAAGAAAGGAACTAGTGGAGTTTGTTTTATCGGGAAGATAGACATGAAACATTTTCTTAAGCAGAGGATAAAAGAAAAAAAAGGCAATGTTGTTAATATGGAAGGGGAAGTTGTAGGGACACATCCAGGAAGTATGTTCTTTACAATCGGAGAAAGAGTTGGGAGTAAATATGGAATAGAAATAGATAGGAAAATTAGAAATATGACTGGGAAGAAATTGTATATAGCTGATAAAAGAAAAGGAAATGTGTTGGTTGTCGCTCCTTCTGGACATAAGGCTTTGAAAAGAAATAAGGTTTTTATCAGGGAATTACATCTAATAAATAAGAAAGAGAAAATTAATGGGAAGGGTTTAAGAGCAAGAATTAGGCATTTAGGGAGTTTGAATAAAGGCATTTTAAAGAAAAATAAAGGAAGATGGATATTTACATTTGCTAAGCCTATAGAAGGAATTGCAGAAGGTCAGTCAATAGTCTTTTACAAAGGCGAAAAGGTTATTGGTGGGGGTGAGATGCGGGTGAAATAGTGGTTTGTAAATATTCTTCTAGAGTTTCTGGTATTATTTCTATAAGTGAGAATTTTTCTTCAGGATGACTTTTGTTCCATTCAGATATATTATCTTTTAATGGAAAACGATATTTTAGACAGTAAGCTTTTCCACAAGATTCTTGGCCGCCGAAGGCGTGTTTTGCTCCAAAGACGGTTATAGTCTCTGTATCAAAATTATCTTTTATTAATTTAAGAAGGTAGTCTTCTCTTTGATCAGAATTATTGTATAAATCAATGTATAATTTTTCTATCTGTTCTCTTTTTCTATCTCTTTCTTCTTTTGAATTTGTAGCTAGCATATCAGTGTATAATTTATCTATTTTATTTAATAATACTAAAGATTTTTTATGTAGCTCTGGTTTTTCTGTTTTTTTTATTTCCCTTATTTTTTGTTCTTTGTACATTACTAATGCAGCACCTTCTTCTATCTTTGGAAGTTTTTCATTACCATCTTTATTAGAATATGTTTTTATATCTCCTTCGTAATCAGAGGGATATATGCCTTCTGGGTATACGGCAATGTTTGGATAAATAGAAGTTAAATAATCTAAGATAAGGTAGATATTGTTTTGTATTTCAGCCACTCTTTCAAGGCATTCTGTATTGCATTCATCATATGGCGGGAGATGCCTTTGAAGTATGTGTACTAGGTTATATTTTGTATTATCGGTTTTATATTTCCTTACTTCTGCTGCCCCTGGAATGTAACTTGGAAAATAATCTAAGAATCTATTTTCAGAATTTTCTTCTTTAACTATGGGTTGTTGAGAAATTGTTTGTATTGTTTTTTGTTGTAAGTTACAGGCAGGAATATTTAGAAGAGTTACTAGAGACAGACTTTTTATTATAGTTCTTGATAGTCTTCCTTGCATTGTTCTTAATTCAATATTGACAAAATTAGGGAATATCAGTGTTGTTGACTATAAATAAGTTTACGACAGCTTTTTATATATCTCTTTCTTATAAGTAAAATGGAATTTGATAGTACTGTTAAAGATAGGAAATCTGTAAGAGATTTTGATAGCACTAAAAAAGTAAGTTGGAAAATGGTTCTTGATGCTATTGACGCAGCTATACAAGGTCCATTTGCAGGCAATAATAATTATCTTAGATTTTTGATTATTGAGGATTCTAAAACGATTGGGGATGTTGCTAAGTTGTGCGAGCAGACTTGGGTTTCTGAAGCACCGATGCTTGTGCTTGTTTGTTCTGATGATACGCATTTGGAGAATTTATATGGAGAGAGAGGAAGAGTTTATTCAAGGCAACAAGCAGGAGCAGCAATACAAACTTTATTGTTTAAACTTACTGATTTGGGACTTGGTTCTTGTTGGGTGGGTTCGTATACAGATGAATCTTTAAAAAAGAAATTAAAAATTCCTCAACATATTCAGATAGAGGCAGTTGTTCCTGTTGGATACGAAAAGAAAATGCCTGGAGATAAAAGTCCTGTAAAGAAGTCGCTTGAAAATTCTCTTTTCTGGGAAACTTGGGGACAGGATAGAAGACCGACTTTATTTGAAGAAGAGAAAGAAGATTATAGACCTGGTAAAGGGGATTTGGTTGCTTAGTTTAGATTGTAAATATAATAATTCTTATGAAAAGAGAATTGTTCTCTAAAGAACAAAGAAAATAAAAAAATAAATATTTATCCCAGAAATTAAACTATTTCCTTTAGAAATTCCCAAATATATTTTCCTCTCTTTTCTCCTTTAAGCCCGATTATTACTGTTTTACATTTGTATTCTTGAGAAAAAAACTTTAAACTGCTATTATCTGCATTTTGGAAGTTATATTTCACTTCTATCGCATATAGCTCTTTATTTTTTATTATAAAATCAACTTCTTGTTTGTTCGTAGTTCTCCAAAAGTTTATCTTTTTGTTTAATTTCATTAACTCCAAAAAAACAAAGGTTTCAAACACATTTCCTAGCACAACCTTAGGAAACTCTTTTAACCATAGAAGATGCATCATTCCAGTATCTAAAAAGAAAATCTTAGGATTTTTTGAAAGCTCGCTTCTTAAATTCTTATGAAAAGGAGTTATTCTCTTTATTATGAAAGTATTTTCTAATAAATCAAGATATTCCAAAATCGTCTCTCTGTTAATCTTGAGAGTGTTTGATAATTCTAGAACGTTAACAAGCTGACCAGATTGAGAAGCTAAAATTTCAAGAAGTTTATTGAATGAGGCAATGTTTCTTATATTTCCTATATCCCTTATATCTTTTCTTACATAGGTGCTAATTATCTGTGAAAGATAAGTTTGTTTTTTTTCTTCTGAATTTTCCAGAACAATCTTTGGATAACCACCAAATTTTATATATTCTTCTGCTAATTTAATTAGCTCAACATTTATCGCATCTGTATTCTCCTTATATAGCTTATAATTTCTTCCCTTAAACATTAAAAATTCCTCAAAGCTTAGTGGATAAACTTCAAAATTAACCGTTCTCCCTACGAGGCTTTCCTTAAACTTCTTTTTTATCTCGAATGTTGAAGA
>JAUSKH010000073.1 GCA_030647095.1 Nanobdellota archaeon
GGTTTAAATTTTGTTGATATAGCTATTGTTTTTATAATCATCATCTATGCGTTTGAAGGATATGCGGTTGGATTTATAAAAGGAACCGCTGATTTTATAAGTTTTATCATTTCTTTTATTTTTGGACTTACGTTTTATAATGTTTTCAGCCTGATTTTAGTAAGCAGTTTTCAAATTCCTAACGGAATCGGAAATTCTTTGGGATTTTTTATCGGGTCTTTTATATGTGAAGTATCGCTTATTCTGATATTCCGGATTGTAATTATGCCAACCATAATTGAGAAAAGTGAAAAAATTGATTTTCCAAAACTCATATCAAGGATTGCGGGAATTTTTCCCGGTATTTTCTCATCAATAGTTCTTTTGGCATTTGTTTTAACAATGATAGTTGCGCTTCCTATCTCCCCATATTTAAAAAATTTAGTCGAAAAGTCGCGCTTGGGAGAGCCGCTTGTTTTAAGTATTCAGGGATTTGACAAGGAAATTAATAATATTTTTGGAGGAGCAGTTAACGATGCTCTAACTTTCTTAACAGTTGAACCTAAAAGCGAAGAGCTTTTAAAGCTTAATTTTCAAGTTAAGAGTGCTAAGGTTGATGAGGAAGCAGAAGAAGAGATGCTTAATCTTCTTAATATTGAAAGAACTAATGCTGGGTTTGGTGAACTTAGGAAAGATTTAGATCTGAGGGAAACTGCAAGAAAACACTGTCTGGATATGCTTGAGAGAGGATATTTTTCTCACTACAGTCCTGAGGGGAGATCTCCATTCGACAGGATGAGTGAGGATAATATTGAATTCAAATATGCCGGAGAAAATCTGGCCTTAGCTCCTTCTACAAAACTGGCAATGCAAGGACTTATGAGAAGTTCTGGGCATCGGGCAAATATTCTTAATAAAAACTTTGGAAAAGCGGGAATAGGGGTAATTGACGCAGGAATTTATGGTGAAATGTTTTGCCAGGAGTTTACGGACTAACGTCAATTAATAACATCTAACAACTAACTGCTAATGTTTATTCGTATGTTAGCGGTTAGAAGTCAGTAGTTAGAAGTTGATAATCTATGATTAATCTACCTAGTTTGGATTCAGAGGATTTGAGTGATAAAAAAGTATTTCTTCGCTATGATTGCGATGTGCGGGTCAGCGCATCTGGAAAAATAATCGATGAAACAAGACTTATCACGGGTTTTTCTACTTTAGAATATCTTCTTGAAAATAATTGTACAGTTATTATTGCCGGACATTTAAGGCGTCCTGAGGGATGGGATGAAAAGTTTACTCTCTTTCCTATTGCGGAGTGGTTTGCCCAGCAGTTTTCCTCGGAAGCAAAAGAAACAAAGCTTGGAGAATTTAAAGGCTGGGAAATTAAAGATGGTCTATTTTTGTTAGAAAATCTCCGTTTTTATAAAGAAGAAAAAGAGAATAGTTTGGAATTTGCCCGAAGACTTGCTGGCCTGGGAGAGATTTATGTCAACGAAGCATTTGGCTCTTCTCATAGAGCCCACGCTTCAATAGTCGTAATCCCAAAAATTCTTCCTCATTTTGCAGGATTTCATTTTATTAAAGAAGTTAAAGTTCTAGAAAGTATAATAAGCTCCCCTAAGAGACCTCTTACTATTATACTAGGTGGAGCAAAGATGGAAACAAAGCTTCCGCTAGTCGCAAAGATGCATGGGATTGCAGACCATATTTTAATTGGCGGGAAAATAACAGACATAGACAGGGAATTAATTGAAAAAGAAAAAGTAAAAAGTGAGAAGGCAAAGATTATCATTGCAGAATTAACTCAAGAAGGTAGGGATATAGATTCAGCGAGTCTTAAGGAGTTTGAAAACATTATATCTAGAAGCGGAATGATAGTTTGGAATGGTCCAATGGGTTATTTGGAGGGCGGATTTGAAGAAAGCACTCTGTCTATCGCAAGAGCAATTATTGGAAGTAATGCTTATAGGATTGCAGGAGGAGGAGATACAGTAGCGTTTATAAATAAATACGGTCTATTTGATAAATTTGACTTTGTCTCAATGGGAGGAGGATCAATGCTTGAATTTTTGTCAGGTAAGTCTCTTCCGGGAATTATTGCCCTTCAAAATTAATACTTGATGATTTTGGTTCTTGGTTTTATACTCTTTAAATGACCCCAGTTGATATAACAGGCATTCGAAACATTACTATTTCAGGCAGAATTGCTTCAGGCACTACTACTCTTGCCCACAATCTTGCAAAAAAACTTCAATGGGAAGTATTAGAGGGCGGAGAAATGTTTAGGAAATTTCATGAAGAACATCTTAATGATAAATCGGAGCTTGCTGTATCAAAAAGACCGGACAAGGTGGATCTAGAATACGAAGAAATGGTTAAAAATAAACTAAAAAATGAATCTCATCATATAATTCAAAGCCATTTGGCTGGTTTTGACGCGCAAGGAATAGATGGTATTTTCAAAATTCTGGTGACTTGCGAAGATCCAAACGGAGAAGACAAGCTTGATATAAGAATTGATAGGCTTGTTAATAGAAAAGGAATTCATGTTGATGATGCTAAGCATGAAGTTGGGGAACGGGAAAAAAGTAATCTTGAAAAATGGAGGAGAATGTATGCAGACGGGGACCAAAATTGGGTTTATTGGGATCCAAAGTATTACGATTTGATAGTTAATACTTATTCTCACAACCCAGAAGAAAGTCTTAGTTTAGTTCTTGCCAGCCTGCCGGCAGGCCCCTTGATATTTTAGCTTTATAGTGGTAGAGTGGGGGAAAGTTTATGAAGGTTATTGGAACAATACTTACTGGCTTAATCTTATTCTTAATTATAGTTTCTTCACCTGTATATGCGCAGTACGAAACTACTCCAGCAAAAAGTATTCCAATTCCAACAGGAAGTCTAACTACAAGTCCTACTCCAGCCGTGATTGATTACCAGCTGCCTTATCCTGGAATTTTGCCGGGTAGTCCTCTCTATTCACTGAAAATGGTAAGAGACAGACTTCTAGAGCTTTTTATTTCAGACTCTCTTAAGAAATCTAACTTTTATCTTCTTCAGGCAGACAAAAGACTTGGATCCTCACTAATGCTTTTTGAAAAAGGGGATAAAAAACTGGCAGAAACAACTCTTTCAAAAGGACAAAAATATTTAGAGAAGGCACTAGATAAAGCGATGGAAGCAAAAAAATCAACAAAAGATGTAGGAGATATTTTTGCCAGAATAAAAAACTCGGCAACCAAACAAAGACAGGAAATAGAAAGTCTTAATAAAAAATCTAAAGAAAT
>JAUSKH010000015.1 GCA_030647095.1 Nanobdellota archaeon
CGGGGGGCATAAATGGTAGCATTCAATTCTTTATGTCTCACGTTATACAACTATTCCTTGTCTCCAATCCATTCCATATCTCTCTTGGAAACTCTTGCGCTGTGCAGAACTATATTGATTTTCAGCTTGCGTTCTCTTACCAATTGATGGAATATGCTGACTTTCAACCTGCACTGCTCTCTTGCGCTGTGCAGGACCGTATATACTTTCAACCCGCATTCTCTTACGCTCTGGAGGACTACTATACTGGCTTTCAGACTTTATTCTTTTTTCCTGCTCAAGAAGTTTTGATAATCCGCAATCAGAATTATCGTGGTCGTAAGCACATCTCCCTTCAGGAGAAAGCGCACAACCGTTCTGTCCTTTAGCATATTCACATAGAGTTATTGCTTTATAGAAACCACTAGAAGACAAATGGCTACTTTGTGATGCTAAAATCTTTTTACTCATCTTTATGCGTCTCTTATTCGCTTTTATCTATAATATAACTAATTTTGCCCTATTTATACTTTTTTATCTTTATCTTGCAGCCTGCGCATCATTACATCAAGTTCTTTTGCATAAGATTCTAACTGTTTGAGAAGCTGTAATTTAGCTTCGCTAAATTTTTCAAGCTGCTCTGCAATAATATTCTTTACTTCTTCAGGCTTTTTCTTTAATACTATACCAGATCCCACTTCAACAAAAAGATTAGTATCTTTTATATTAGTTTTAATATAAACTCCCCTTCCAATAGAAGCAAGCACTTCTTTTCCTTCTGCTCCCTTAAAAGCAGACAAGCCCCCTTTGAAATTCTCCATTTCGCTCATCTGTTCATTAATAATTTGCAGGTTTTTCTCTGCTTCTTCAGATTTCTGCTGTAATTCCGAAGCTCTGGCAATCATTTCTTCATTCATCATAGTCTCTTGATTATAACACTTTTAAGCTTTGCCCTCTGTATCTCCAACACTTCTAGCTCTTCCATAAAAATCTTCTTAGACTCAACTATTTTATACTCCATAGCTTGTTTTTTTAATAACTTTTTTATTTTATCTAAAGGCGTTAGCGAAGACACAACAAGGAGTATAACTCCTTTTTTCTCTAAATGCTCATTACAAGCTTTTAAAAATTTTAAAATAATTTCATCACCCTTTTTTCCACCAGTTGTAGCCAACGCACTTTCATTATCTTCTAACACATCAAAAGGTAAATAAGGAGGATTAAAAATAATCAAATCAAATTCACCTTTAACTTTAGAGAACAGACTGGACTGTATTGACTTAATTCCTAGAGATTTAACATGAACAACAGATTCTTTATTTATATCCACAGCGATTACTTCTTTAGCTCCTGCTTCCAAAGCAGATTGAGCCTGTATTCCTGACCCAGAACCCATATCTAAGACTTTCTTACCTTTAGAATATTTTCTTACAACCTTCTCCATTAAATAAGAATCATCCGCTGGTTCGTAAATCATTTTCTTATAGAGGACTTTGAATAATCTAGGTTTCCCTCTTCTTTCAAAGTCCTTCTTAGAGAGTTTTGAAAGTTTTTTGAGGGTTTTTCAAAACTCTCTATGTTTTCTTCTACTATTATAAATCTAGTAACAAATAGAACAAAAAGAGGAACTATAACTACATACTCTATAATATCTCCAACAACTAAAGGAATATTATTTAGAAGATAATGTATAAAATATAAAGCCAAACTTATAGCCAAAGCATACAAATATTCTCTTTTAACTAATTTCATAGACCTTCTGAAACTCTCGTATATTTTTAAATCAAAAATAACAAGATAAAAACTTGTAAAAGAAATAAAAATAACTATTCCTACTAAACCAGCAACGTATAACGCTTTAAACAGAGTTGTGGCTGTATTTATAGATAAAGATAAAGCTCTACCAATAAATAATGCTCCATAGTGAGCCATAGCCCAGCTGATTATTGATATAATAACAATAATTAACATAACTAAAAAATTCTTTAAACCAAACTTTTTAGAATACATAATGAAATCTTTTAAACCAGACTTCTCTTTCATAGACTTCTTCGCTATTCCAATAATGCCTACCAATATAAATGACATAACAAACAAAGAAATTAAAACATATAATATTGCCCAAGATGTTATTGCAATAGTATTGCTAATCCTATGGTTCATAAAAACAGAAAATCTAGATAAAATCTCAAGAAAAATCCAGAATATAACTGTAGGAATTACTATCAAAGGATTTTTACACAGTCCTTTTAAGGTTAAGGGAAACAAACTAAAAAATTCTTTTATTGTCAAATTGGATTTAATACCCTGCAGCTTTGCTACGTCGTCCGATATCACCAAACCCTTCGGGTTGTCTTGGTTTGGGGAGAACCGGGAGAAATCTACAGCTTTCTCACGTGTATTGACAATTAGAGATTTCCGTCCTGAAGCCGAGCGTAATACCCCATCAGCTTGCTGTGGGGATAGGGAAGGCTTAGGAAATCTCTTTATTTTCATTTTATCCTCTTAACACTAATACGAGATAGGTTATACCAGCAGCGACCAATACTAAAACAGAAATTATAAGGGCAATAATCAAACCCTTATTTGCACTTTTTTCACTACTCTTTGGCATTTCAGTAGTTTGTTGTAAAGGTCTGATTTCCTTAACAGGAATATTCTGCTGCACTTCTCCAAGTAAAGCTGGCTTTACATTCTGAACAGGTTCTTGCTTACTTGGCATATTACTCCCATAAATAATGTTACTTGCACCACCACCTAAAATAAATTGAGTGGCTTCTAGCACTTCCTGCGGATTATAACCTGCATTAACAAAGCTTTGCGCAGCTTCTTCAACACTCGAGCCTCTATCTACGGCATTCTTTATACCTGCAACAATTTCATCTCTCATTTTTAAGTTCTATAGACTTACCATTACTCATTAAATGAACGGTTTTATCAAGTTGATATCCCATTTCTTCAGCCAGCTGTGCGCCAGCAGTAGTTTTTTTCAAATCACCGTGTGAAGGAATGACATGCTGTGGCTTAACTATTTTTATTAAATCCCTTAAATCTTCCCTTCCTCCATGCCCGCTTACATGAACATTATCAAAAATTCTCACCTGAAATCTTCTTAGTCTTTTCTCTAATTGCTCTCTGTTTGCTTCATTCACAGGAGTCGGAATTGTTTTTGAAGAAAATATAATGTGGTCTTCTTTGGAAAGTTTCAAAGGAAGCTGGTTTTTTGATATCCTCTCAAGAATAGAACCAGGTTCACCTTGATGACCTGTGCACACGACTAAGTAATGACTCTTATTATTATTTATTTTTTTAAACATTCTCTCTACCTGCCTTCTGTAAGAAACCAAAGTTACATCTCTGGAGAAATTTGCCATTCCTATATTCTTAGCGGCATTTACATATTTAATAAGACTTCTACCAAAGAAAACAACTTCTCTATTCAGCCGTTTTCCAAATTCTGTAATTGTTTTTAATCTAGCTATATGAGAAGAAAATGTAGTGATAACGATACAAGAATTTCTATTATCAGTAGTAAACAATACATCTTCTAAAAGTCCTTTGGCGATTTTTTCAGAGGGGGTTTTTCTATCATCTGGAGCATAGAGACAATCAACGATCAATGCCTTTACTCCTATTTTAGATAATTCAATAAGCCGTGGATAATTTGGCTTATCTCCTATTGTAGGAGAATTGTCTAGCTTGTAATCATTAGCATATAAGACAACCCCCTCAGGTGTATGTACAGCTATTATCGCGCTTTGTATAGTAGAATGAGTCATATTAATAAATTCAACTCTATATTTTTTCCCTCCTTCTCCTTTAATAAAGTAAGAAGAATTCAAATTGACAGATCTCATCTTATTACTAAGCTTTTGATTATGATCTTGCATTAATGCTTTAAGCACTTCAATTGTATAAGGAGTGCCAAGGACTTCCGAATTATATCTATGGGAAACAAAAGGAATACCTCCGACATGATCCAAATGAGCATGGGAAACTAAAATTGCGCGAACTTTATCTCTCAAATTTTTTTTATCCAGATAAATATCATCAGGCAAAGCACCAAGCGCCCTCATACCTTTCTCTGTGGGTATTTTTTCTCTCTCTTCAACCCCTATAATTGCAGGCAAGAATAATCCTGCATCAAAAAGAATTACATCATTTGCGATTTCTAATGCAGTCATATTTTTACCGACTTCATTATAACCTCCAATCGCATGTATCTTCATATTATTCTTCACTACAGGCTAGTTTAAATAGCTTTGCGGTAACTTTGCCAAAAGATTACAAAATTATATATACTATAAAAACAAATTTGTTATATGACTATAAATAAACAAATAAAGATTCTTTACACAATTATAATAGCCCTAGCAGCGCTTCAAATTGTTTCTATAATCATAATCACTTTTGAAATTTCTAGTATACATAATGACCTAACAAGTGATATTACAGCATCACAAAAAAATCTTACAGCCTATACAAATAATCTTGTTGAAAAATACAATGAAGGATACCAAGCAAATTTTAATCAAATTACTAAAACGCTTTCTGACCAGGAAGCCAACTTGAAGCAGGAAATAAGTCTGATAAAATCTGCACAGGATGATTTTTCAGGAATTGCAAACGATGCAGTAAAAAGCGTAGTTACAATATCAACACCTAAAGCAGCAGCCTCTGGATTTATTATAAATCCTGCTGGATATATAGTGACTAATTATCATGTTATCGCAGGTGGAGAAGGAGATATTTCCGTAGTTACATATGGAAAGAAAAGGATTTCTGCAACCCTTATAGGGCAGGATCAGGAAAGAGATCTTGCACTTCTAAAAATTGCTGGAACATATCTCTCTCTTGATTTAGCAAATTCAGATAATTTACAAGTAGGCAAAAAAGTGATAGCTATAGGAAATCCGTTAGGCCTCTCATTTACAGTAACAGGAGGAATAATTTCAGCCCTTCATAGAAAAGGATCGAACGGTTTGCCAGAGTATATTCAAACCGACGTTTCTCTAAATCCAGGTAATTCTGGCGGACCTTTAATAGATACATCAGGTGAAGTAGTAGGAATAAACAATTTTAAAATAGGAGGAGCTGAAAGTCTAGGATTCGCATTGGAAAGTAATATAATAAGAGAAAAAGTAAACTTCATGGCTAATCAAACAATAGTTGAATAAAAATGAAAATCAAAACAAAACCTTCAGCAAAACAAAAGAGAAGATATCTTCTTTTAGAGTCCAAGAGCAAAGAAGAAATAGAGCAGGCAATTTTAGAATACCTTGGAGTTCTAGGCTGGGCTAAAGTTTTTCCAATTTTCGTAAAGAACCGAGATAACAAACTTATACTTGCTATAAACAGGGAAGAGCTTACAAACGTCCGGGCAGCATTTGAGCTCTGTTCAGAAAAAATAAAAGTTCTTCGTGTATCCGGAACACTGAAAGGGCTAGAAAAATAGAAAAAAATGGTAATTAAAAATCTAAAGTTGGTAAAGCGCACTATTAAAATTGTGTTTGGATTTACTATTCTTCTTTTAGGTATTGCTTTGCTTGTTTTGCCGGGACCTGGAATAGTCGTAATTGTTTTTGGGTTGATTATTCTTGCTACAGAGTATATATGGGCCCGAAAATTATTGGAAAAAGGAAAATTTGGACTTAATAAGCTCAAAATCCGAGCTAAGTAACTATTAAGTTTTTAACGACCCGAAGAGATATTTAACCTTAGCAGGCTGTCCCATAATTAGTAAAGTATAAATACTAGTTTATCGTCGGTATATTAACTAAATAAATTATTTTACCGACTGTAAAATAAAAGG